>CALLPS010000464.1 GCA_938015355.1 uncultured Pleurocapsa sp. | reverse complement strand
TTCAAATCCTCCCCCAAGTTTTATACCAAATTAACAATTTAATCGATAATCTCACCCCTAGCAAATTTAGCCTTTTGTTTGGTGAGTTTTCGATAAGACATGAGAAACAGAATCAGTGCTTACGCCTTTTCGATTTCTATTTAATATTCAGTCTATTATTTGCAGTTGCGGGATGGCACAATATTTCTCTGAGTCAATTGACTAGGATTGCTAATCAACATAATTTCCCCATTATCCTTTACCGCAACACTCCTAGCAGGATAAATGTAACCTTGAGCTGTTAATATCCCGTTATGTGGCTCTGATGGGGGTGTTTGTCTTGCCTGATTAGTATTGCCTGCCAAAATAGTGTCAGGCATAAATGGCTCTATCGGTTGCAGGGGAATTCCACCTTTTCCCTTAATACTAAAGCTACTACTGCCCACCACTGACTCCTGATTAGAGCAAGCGCGAGCTACGGTAGCTTGAGGTTCAATTACCCTGCTATCAAGTTCTGTTGCCCCTCTAGCTCGGTCAACATCAGGGGTAAAGATAGAAACCTCTCCATCTAAGCCAAATTCTGAACTGGCATCAATATCATTAGTCGAGTTAGGAGGCTGGGAGGCTCTTTCTTCAATACCTAAAAGTGATTCTGCACTGATATTAATGTTTCCACCATTTCCTGTGGAGGCATTGGTCAATATATCGTTATTTTGATTGGGAAATGCCACGATAAAGGTCGTGTCTATAGTTAAGTTTCCACCATTAGCATCACCTAAAGCTTGAGCCGAGATCAGATTATTATTGTCTTCCATAAAAATAGTATCTGCAATCTGAAGTTCCACATTTCCCCCAGTACCACTATTGGTAGATGCTTCGACCACACCTTGGTTATCTAAGGTGAGATCATTAGCTTGCAAAAATAAGTTACCACCGTTGCCCGTGCCCCCGCTGGCAACAGATATAGTTGCACCATTAAACACATTAATTTCAGAGGAATTATTTACCTGAATACTGCCACCGTCTCCCGTAGCGTTGACCGAGGCGTTAGCAAATAAGCCTGTTTCTGGTTCTAAATCTTGTAAAATCTGCTCAATAAATGGTTCAGCTTGAGTTGGCGCGTTTTCTCCGTCAATATCAATATTTCCTGAAACATTCAGCACGATACTACCGCCATTCCCCGCACCATTAGTTCCCGTAACAATTTTACCGCCAGTGTCTAGTTGAATATTCTGGGCATTAATCGTGACTGCGCCACCATCAAAATCGTTCTCAGTCAAAGCATTAATATTAGAGCCTCCTGCAATGGTCAAATTATCAGTAGTTAGATTGACATTTCCTGGTTGACCAACGGCGTTGCTTAGGGAATTGCTAGTAATCTGGGAAAAATTATTTAAAGACACTGTGGGGGAATTGACAATTACGTCTCCTGCATTACCCGTATTGTTTAAAGTCGGATTTATATCTCCTGTATTGCTAATTAAAAAGCTTCTACCATCAAGGAACAAACTGTCGGCATTAATTATAATATTTCCCGCATCTCCTTCTCCTTCTGATACTTTACTGATAATAATACTGTCAGTATCTAGAGAAACATCTCCCACCGCATTGATCACAACATCCCCTGCATTACCAATCCCATTAGAGTCAGCTAATATTTGCGCGTTGTCGAGATCCAGAGATCCAGTATTGATCGTAACATTGTTAGCATTTCCTGTGGCACCTGGAGATACTTGGCTTTGGAAGAAGCTATTAATGGCGGTAATATTATCGACAATGTCTAAACTCAGTCCCCCCGCATCGCCATTGCCTAAGGTTTGAGAAAATATTGCAGAATTGTCCAAAACTAATGAATTCGCTGCAATTTGAACATTCCCTGCATTGCCAACACCACTTGCGGTAATGCGAGAATTGATTTCACTTCCATTGTTTAGTGTCAGACTATCCTGTACCTCGACTATGACACCACCAGTGTTTCCTTGCCCCTGAATGGTGCTGCTAACTCTAGAGCCATCGAGAAAAATATTAGCAGCACTCAGACTAATGTTTCCTGCATTTCCTGTACTAGCAGTAGTGATATTATTGCGGATTACACTATTGCCATTGAGAGAAATAGTTTCTGTTGCCATTAGGGATATATTGCCAGGGGTTATACCCTCTGCTGATTGTTCGGGGTCGATTCCCCCGCTAAAGACACTATTATTAGCTAACTGTATATTACTACCTTGAATGGCGATCGCACCACTACCATCTCCAGAAACCCCAACAAACGTCTCTTTACTAAAAGATATGTCAGCTAAATCTAGTTCTTCAGAAAGGTTAAACCCTAAATCGGCATCGAGATTGATCACTCCAGCAGAAGCCAATCCGCCAATTAAAATCTGTCCATTCCTGGCAGTGATATTGCTATTGCCTAAATCGACATTCCCCCCCAACAAAGCAAAAGTCTGCCCTGTTCTAGCGCTTAAATCGGCACTCTGTAAGGTGATTGGGGCTGGATTATCACGAAAACTCAACCCAATCGGTGCATTAATACTTAAAACTGGCACATTTGGATTACTGGCACCAAATTCTACGCCATCAGAAAATAAAATACTATCTGCCGTACTACCATAAAATGAACCACCGATATTTAAACTAGCACCTTCATTAAATATAATTCCCGCAGGATTGATTAAGAATAAATTTGCTGTACCGTTAGCACTAATTAAACCGTTAATATCGGAAATACGTCCTCCTGTAACTCGGGAGAAAATATTTTCAATCGTGGCAGCATTATCAAAAAAGGCTTCTCCTCCATTCGGCAAAGAAAAATCTTCAAAGCTGTGAAACAAATTATTTCCTGCTGTTTGTCCGTCTCGAATAATATCGCGGCTCCCTTCTGTCGTTACTGTCGTGGTAGTTGTACCATCAGGAGTAATTTGTGCTGTTACTTTTGTTGAGAGTAATAAACTAATACATAGTAAGGGCAAGGCTCTGATTACTTTTAATTTCAGCAACATAATCCACTAATTAACCTCATCTAATTTGGAAACTATCCGAGAGTAAGCCAATAACTACTACTCAATTTGGGTGTAAACGGGTCGCGTAATTTTACTAACTATTTTTGCTGTATATTAAATTATTTTTTATCGAACATGTCCCAGTATATTTATGATATTATGCCATTAAATAAATAAAACACTTATAATACACTAGCTCTAATGTCTACTATAGTTGATCCTACTAATCCAAGCATCATTAACTCATTACCCAATGGAGGGTTAGATATTCTGGGAATAGAAGATCAGGAGAATAGGTTAGTAGGTAGCGAAAATTCGGATCAGATTATTGGCGGCACCCTCGATGATATTTTGAATGGGTTAGCTGGTGCCGACACGATTAATGGTGGTGATGGCAACGATGGAATTTGGGGTGAAGCAGGAGATGATCAGTTATTTGGTGAAAATGGAGATGATACGATAAATGGCGGTACAGGAGAAGATATCCTCGACGGAGGGGCAGGAGACGACCGCTTAGTTATCGAGGATGGTGGTAGTACTTTAACTGGTGGGGCAGGAGAAGATATTTTCCAATTTAACTTCGTTGCAGAAACTGATTCGGAATCTGATACCGCAGAAACTCCCAGCATTGAAGAATTAGGCATTGTAATCAGTGAAATAGTCGATTTCCAACCAGGAGTAGATAAAATTACAATCCAAGGCTTAGGAGGTACGGAAGCTCCAATATACAATAGCGATACAGGTATATTTTCCTTGGATGATGTTGAGATTGCTCAGTTAGCTGCTGATCTGGATATTAGTGAGGAGGATATTGAAATTGTAGGCAACAACAATCGAATCAGTATTGTCGATAATTCCGAAGCCACCGTATATCGATTTCTTGACCCTGCGGTTGGGGTTCACTTTTACACATCGGATGAAAGAGAAAGAGCTAACGTAGAGGAGAATCTAGACAACTACGAATTTGAGGGTGGCTCTTACAGGACGGTTGATCCCACCACTGGGGGACAAGAGGTTTATCGATTCTTTAATAGGACAACTGGAGTACACCTATATACGACAGATGAAGTTGAGCGAGATTCAATTCTTGAAAATCTAACTGACTTTGAATTTGAAGGGGTGCAGTTTTATGCTTACGAAACTCAGATAGAAGGATCAATCCCCGTTTATCGATTTTTTGAACCCACTTTAGGAGTACATTTCTATACTCCCAGTGAAGTAGAAAGAGATAGTGTACTGGAAAATCTCCCTAATTACATTTTTGAGGATGTTGCTTACTATGCTTTACCAATAGATGATGCTCAAGTTTAGACAAGAAGAACTTGTGACTACTCCCGACGCTAACTCTTCGAGTATAGCGCGGGCTTCCCAGCATCACTGCTAGGCATTGCTATCCTGCGCCACTTATCTAGGCAAAATGCCCCCGACAACCCGACTTGATAGCCAATTTCTTTCCCCCAAAGTCCTTGGGTACTATGTTTTTCTATGCCACGATTACATATTTCTTGTGCAGCAGCCGTGTCTCTATTTACTGGATCATGCACTCCATATCCGCACTCATGACATACGTGATATCTATATTTTTAATTTCTGGTAAATTGCATATCTACAAGGCATCGAGCGAGGCGAAGCTAATCCTTTAGGGCTTTTGATATGCTTGAGGTGTCCATGTATCCCGACGCTGAATCAAAGATTACAGGGCAGAAAGGCGCATAGTTCGCCGCATCTACTTATAGCCCCTCAAACTCCCCAACAGTTAAACAAGTTTGCTTCTGAGTTGCTTTGGATATTTGGTTGAGATTTAAACCTGTGTGAGTTATCTCATCGTCCTTTGTTATCTGAATAAGGGTAACCTTTTTTAAGCTTTTTATCTTTGATAACCCTCCTCCATAGCTGTAATTATTATTTAAATTAATAACAATTTTTAGATTAGTAAATCACTTATTCCGAGTAAATCAGATCACACTTGGAGTAAATATCAGCGTGCTATCAAATAGATATAAGTAGAAAGGCATAATTAAATAGAAAGCAAAAATAAGATTAATTTTGATGTTGGTTATCTATCTATCTTTTATGTCCTATTCCTCTACCCCAAGCATCTTCTAATTACTTTGATTCATTTATTCAGTTGGAATAATTTTTAAAATACTTAACTGTATATTTTTTACTTTATATTCTTTACTTTTTTTTAAAACAAGCTATATCTAATGATTAATGCTGCACAAACTTGTTCCAAAATCGAATTATCTGCTGATAATATTTTAATCGTAGATGACACTCCTGATAATTTACGTTTATTATCTAAAACTTTAATTAAAGAAGGCTATCAAGTTCGTTGTGCTATCAATGGTGCAATGGCATTGTTAACTATTAAAACTAAGATTCCAGATCTGATTTTACTAGATGTAAATATGCCAGACATAGATGGCTTTGAAGTTTGTCAGCAGTTGAAAAAATCGGAACTGACCAAGGATATACCTGTTATTTTTGTAAGTGCCTTAGATACAGTTTTTGATAAAGTTAAAGCATTTGAAATAGGAGCTGTAGACTATATCAGCAAACCATTTCAGATTTTAGAAGTACTTTCTAGAGTCAGCAATCAATTAAACTTACAGAATCTTAGAAGACAGCTAATTCAGAAAAATCAACTATTACAAATAGAAATTTATAATCGCATTGCCGCAGAAACAGAAATCCAGCAGCTTAATTTTGATTTAGAAAAACGAGTTGTTGAAAGGACGATGCAATTACAAACAGAAATTAATCAAAAACAAAAAGTTCAAAAAGAATTAGAATATATTGCGTGGAATGACTCTTTAACAGGATTACCTAATCGCTTATACTTAATTAAAAAACTAAAAAAATTACTACTAAAAATCAAAGATAAGCCAGATCATAAATTTACTACAATTATTTTAGATCCGAATCGATTTAAAATCATTAATGACTCTCTCGGTCGTCAGGCAGGAGATCAACTACTAAAAATGATGAGTCAAAGATTAAAGTCAGAAATATCGGCAGCAAATATTGAAATTACTCATTTTGGGGAAGATAAGTTCGCTATTCTGCTAGAAAAGACAGCCAATGAACAGCAAGCGATCGCCGTAGTTCAAGATATTCAAAAGTGTTTAGCATCAGTATTTGTTATTGAACAAAGAGAAATTTTTATTTCTTCTAATATGGGAATTGTGGTTTGTGATTCTAGTTATTCCGAACCAGAAGAAATTTTTAGAGATGCAGATTTAGCAATTCAGAAAGCAAAACATTCTAGCAGCAATTTCTATCGAGTTTTTGACACCACAATTCAAAATAATACTCTAGAAATTTTAGAAATTGAGACGGATTTACGTATTGCTCTCCAACATCGAGAATTTCATCTCAATTATCAGCCGATAATTTCTTTAAATACAGCAACAATTGTTGGTTTTGAAACCTTGGTACGTTGGAACCATCCTTATAAAGGATTTATTTCGCCAGGAAAGTTTATTCCCATTGCTGAGCAAACTAACTTAATTTTGCCATTAGGGATGTGGATTTTGCAGGAAGCCTGTCAACAAATTCGGGTGTGGCAAGATCGATTATCGGGAAAACATACTGATTTTACTGTCAGTGTTAATATTTCAGGAAAACAGTTTGAACAAGAAGACTTTATTCAACAATTAGACCAGATAGTTGCCGACACAGGTATTGATATTAAACATCTTAAGTTAGAAATTACCGAAACTCTATTAATGAATAATATCGAGATTGCCGATCGCGTATTCCGTCAGCTTAAAGACCGAAAAATACAGCTAGCGATCGACGATTTTGGCACAGGTTATTCTTCTTTAAGCTATCTAGATCGTTTTCCTGTGGATACTCTGAAAATTGATCGTTCCTTTGTCAGTCGTCTCAATGAGAAAAATCAGGCTTCTACCATTGTTAAAGCAACAATAGATCTGGCACATAATCTTGGTTTTAATGTTGTCGCCGAAGGTGTAGAAAGCCAACAGCAGATTGATCAGCTTAAAGATTGGGGTTGTGAGTTTGCCCAAGGATTTTTATATGCAAAACCTTTAATGAAAGAACCCGCTTGGCAATTCTTGCATCAAAATTTAAAGGGTGCAAATTCAACTAAAACAAAGTTAATTCTTTAATGCTAAGTATGAGCTAGGACATGTTGTGCGAAGATAGTATGATAAATCTATAAATCCAGATCACAGAATTCGGGCTTCAAATCACGTTCCATCAAAGCCTGAATTGCCTCTTGGGGGGTAATCTTACCTCTTAATAATCGATGTACCTGGCGGGCAATGGGAATGGCGATCGCTTCTAAATCGGCAATTTTCACCAATACATTAGTAGTATTAACTCCTTCGGCAGTTCCCTCTAAATTCTCTAAAATCTCTGAGAGGGTTTTCCCTTGCGCTAATCCATAACCGACTTGATAGTTACGAGATAAGGGACTATCACAAGTGGCGATGAGGTCTCCTAAACCAGACAAACCGAAGAAAGTTTCTCCTGATGCACCCAGATGAGTTCCAATGCGAATCATTTCTGGTAAAGCACGAGTAAGCAAAGCTGCTTTGGCATTTGTTCCCAAATTCATCCCATCACAGACTCCCGCCGCGATCGCAATTACATTTTTTAGGGTGCCCCCTAATTCTGTACCAATGGGGTCTTGATTGACATACACCCGAAAAGTATCCGAGGCAAAGATCTCCTGTACCCTTTCCGCTGCCGCTAAATCATTGCTGGCTAACACAGTAGCCGCGGGGAGACTTTGAGCAATTTCCTGGGAAAGATTAGGGCCAGACAGCACCACTACTGGATTGTGGGGAAAAGCTTTTTGCCATACCTGAGAAGGGGTGTTGGTAGTTTTCGGATCTAATCCTTTAGTTGCAGTGACAATAATTTTATCGGAAGCTAAGTTGAGCGATCGCAATTTACTGGCAGTTGTAAGTACCCCTTTCATGGAAACTGCCGAAACAATAATTGGGGCATCTCTGACAACGGATTCTAGAGAAACAGTGCCGCGATGTGACCAAAAACGAAGATCATGATGATTGTTTTTAGCAATTGTGCCTAGTGCTGTTCCCCAAACTCCTGTTCCCAAAATAGCGACAATACTAGCTGAAATATTCACGAATATAATCCCAAAATAATATTTTTGATTCTTCTTCTTAGTACTTTAGAAGAGATTTTGAGCTTTATTACCATCTAAATCACTATTCTGGAGCAATTCTATTCTGGATCAAAACCACTATAGCCCCAGAGTAAAGAAAAAAGTCGCTCCCCTATTTTCTTCAGCTTTAGCCCAAACCCTTCCCCGATGACGGTGAATAATGCTCTGGACAATTGCCAAGCCAATTCCAGTACCTTCAAATTTCTTGGCATTATCCAAGCGATGAAACGGAGTAAATAATTGTTTGGCGATGGCGGAGTTAAAACCAATACCATTATCTCGAATAAAATAAACTAATTTGCGGTAGGCAGAGCGAATCCGATTTCTCTGATTAAGATCGTCAATTTCTTCTAAATTCAACTTAGCTAGACTTGCGCTTACTTCTATCGGATTAGAATTAATTACACCCAATTCGATACAAGAATCTTGTTGTTTTGCGGTATATTTCCAAGCATTTTGCAGTAAGTTTTCTAGAACATGATTGAGGAGATTAGAATCGGCGATCGCAATTATGCCAGGCTGAATTATAATTCGGACAGATCTTGTCGGGTGTTGCTGCTGGAGTTGTTCAATAATGTTATGAGCCAGCTCACTGACATTAACAGGAGCAACGGTAAGCTCTTTTTGCTTGACTTGAGATAACAATAGTAAATCGTGGATGATTTGCTCCATACGATTACCAGCCTGACAAATATACTCTATATAGAGCTTTTCCTTGTCATCTCCTTCTGCCCCTTTCGTCTCATATTTTTGTTTTAACAGCCCACTCATGCCTTTAACCACAGTTAGAGGATTTCGTAAATCATGAGAAACCATATAACTAAAGCTTTCCAGTTCTTGATTTAAGGCTTCCAATTGAGCTGTTTTAGTTTTTAACTGTTCTTCAATAAGTTTGCGTTCAATAGCGTAGCGGAGTGCCTGAACTAAAATCTCCCCCTTGACTTGTCCTTTAACCAAATAATCCTGTGCCCCTTGTTTAACCGCTTGAATAGCTAGCTCTTCGTCATTTATTCCCGAAAGAATGACAATCGGAATTGAAAAAGAATGCTCTTTAATAGTTTTGAGAGTTTCAAATCCTCGACTATCGGGTAAAGAAAGATCAAGTAAGATTACATCATAAGAATTTTGAGCGAGAGATGCGATCGCTTTTGCTAAATAGTCTACATGAGTCAGATGATATACATATGTCTTGGCTGTTTTGAATTGCTCTTGGATTAAAAAAGCATCTCCAGGATTATCTTCGACTAACAAGACATTGAATAGTTTCTGCATCATAAATCCTGTTTAGCCATTATGTCGTTAACTTAGGAGGTAACTGTACTAAATTAAGCCAAAATTTTTCAATATCTTGCATCGCATTGCTAAATTCTTCAAAATCAAAAGGTTTAGTCACAAAACAACTACCAAAAAGTTCATAAGATCTTAAAATATCTTGCTCAGATTTGGAAGAAGTCAAGACGATTACAGGAATGGTTTTTAAATCAGGATGGTTTTTAATTTCTTGCAGCACTTC
Organism: uncultured Pleurocapsa sp.; assembly: GCA_938015355.1. GTDB lineage: Bacteria > Cyanobacteriota > Cyanobacteriia > Cyanobacteriales > Xenococcaceae > Waterburya. The sequence goes on along the minus strand of CALLPS010000464.1, from coordinate 2,885 downwards.
AAAACCATGTTTTTTGGGTAAATTTAAATCTAATAATATTAGGTCTGGGCGGGATGCTGCTTGATAATCTCCTCTTCTTTGGAGATAATCCATCGCTACTTCACCATTTGTCACATGGTGTAAATCATAGTTGGAGGTGCTATTTACTAGCACATTGTTGATGATATAAACATCGCCTAAATTATCTTCACAGAGTAGAATATCAATAGACTTTTGAGTTTGCACGAGGCTCATGTAGAGTGATGATTAAAATTTTATTGTTTAAAATATCATTGCTAATATTGTTGATGGTGTTTAACAATTTAGCACGATAAACTTATAATTATAGATGAATCTAATTAAGATTTAAGCTTATTTGAGGAGGCAACTGGACTAAATTGAGCCAAAATAATTCCAATTTTTTGATTGCCTGAAAAAAGGCAAAGTAATTTGAAGGCTTGACAATATAGCTATTAGCGTATAGCTGATAGCTACGCATAATATCTCGTTCTGCATGAGAAGAAGTCAAGACAATTACGGGAATTATTCTTAATTTGGGATCTGCTTTTATTTCTGCTAAAACTTCAAAGCCGTTCTTTTTCGGTAAATTAAGATCGAGTAAAATTAAGTCTGGCAGTGGTACATTTTGATAGCCTTGTTGTTGATGGAGATAAGCCATTATTTCCTCTCCATCATTCACATGATAAAAGTTATGGTAAAGTTCGCTATCAGCTAGAGAAGAACGGACTATATATACATCACCAGGATTATCTTCTACCAAAAGTATTTCTTTTGGGGGTTCAATGGGATCGGAGGCTAATATTTGACTAATCACTAATAGTTTTCCAATTATGATTAAAGTTAACTAATAATTTCATGACAAAATTAGTTTCTTATAACTTAAGCTTATAATTATTTAGCTTGTTAATTTAACTTTTGAGTTAAATCTGATACATTTCTACGCGATCTCGTCCATTTTGTTTCGCTAAGTAAAGAGCTTTGTCCGCAGCCAGAATTAGATGCTCCACTTGAGAATTAATTGTAGGAATTAGATGAGAAACTCCTAAACTGATCGTTACATAGTCGCTAATTCCAGCAGTAGCATGGGGAATAGATAATCCTTTAACCTGAGAACGAATATTTTCTGCCACCATCATTGCCCCATCCAGACTGATATTTGACAAAACCACAATAAACTCTTCTCCTCCATAGCGAGCAACTAAATCTTTAGAGCGTTTAGCCGCATGATTAATAGTTTGAGCCACTTGTCGTAAACAGAGATCCCCTGCTTGATGCCCATAAGTATCGTTATAAAGTTTGAAGCGATCTATATCAATCATAATCACCGACACAGAAATCTGATTTCTGATGGCATTACCCCATTCCCGCTGCATAAAATCTTCTAAACGATAGCGATTGGCAATCCCTGTAACTTTGTCAGTTGTGGCACGTAAAAACAACTTTTTTAATTCCTGATTGCGGTACTCTAACTCCGAAGTACGCTTTTTCACTTGTTGAGCTAATTCTCGGTTTATTTGATGTAAGCGAACTTCACTTTGATGAATTTTTTCTAGGTGGTGCATCCGTTCAATGGCATAATTTATCGAACGAATTAGAACTTCAGTGCTAGTTTGACCTTTAATGAGATAATCCTGAGCACCTTCTCTGACCGCTTCCAATGCTAAGGACTCATCATTTAAACCTGTTAATAAGACTATTGGTATATTGGGAACTATTTTTTCGATCGTTAAAAAAGTTTCTAGTCCCTGGCTATCTGGTAAACTCAAATCGAGTAAAACAATATCGAACAGATCTTTTTGTAATAGTTTAACGGCAATAGCTAATTTAGCCACATGAGTTAAATTGAATTGATTTTCTGGATCATAGGACAATTTTTCTTTGAGTAAGAAAGCGTCTCCTTCATTATCTTCAACTAAAAGAGTTCTAATCTGCTTTTGCTTGATATTGGACATTGATTATTAGCATCAGTTCAACAAATTTCTTTTCTGGATGAATTTTTAAGGTAGGGAAAAGAAGTAATGGGCTAGTCCCTGTTCCCCAAGACAAAAATAGTAAATTTTGTACCCAATTGAACTCACGTTTGTTTTGAGCCAATATTTATTTTTGAGAGAATTGATATTGGAAGTTAACTGAAAACAATAACCGATAATTCACCATAAGAGTTATCATAACAACCTTTTTAAAGCTAAGACTGTTACAAAATATCAAAAAATTGGAGAACCTTACTTTGTGGAAAATGATTGATTTTCTGATTTAGAGAAAGTCTAAATTTTTCTGGGGCAACTCTTTTTCCATTGGCAACGTGAAATAGAAAGTAGCTCCTCGTCCCAATCTTGAGTCTACCCAAATTTTTCCGCCATGGCGCTCAATAATTTTGTAGCAAATTGCCAATCCTGTTCCTGTTCCTGGATATTCTTGTCTTGTATGAAGACGTTGAAAAATTTGAAAAATGCGATCGCTATACTTAGGATTAATTCCAATACCATTATCCTTGACCCAAAATAAGTATTGCCCTGACTCTACCTTCGCCCCAATTTCAATTTTGGGTGATTCTGCTCGGCGATATTTAATGCCATTATCGATCAAATTTTGCCATAGTTGAATTAATTGGCTTGCATTCCCCAAAACTTGGGGGAGAGCTTCTCGAACAATCAAAATCTGATCTTCTTGAATTGCTAAGTGTAAGTTAGACAGAGCTTGATCTAATATTTTATTGGTATCTACCAATTCCAGAGTCTTGCCAGAGTTCCCAACCCGAGAATAAGCTAATAAATCACGAATCAATTCTTCCATGCGGGTTGCCCCATCAACGGCAAAGCCAATTATTTGATCGGCATCCTCATCTAAATGACCAGAATATTTTCGCTCTAGTAGCTGAGTAAAGC
>CALLPS010000463.1 GCA_938015355.1 uncultured Pleurocapsa sp. | reverse complement strand
TTTAACAATCAAATTCATGATCAAAAACAATAAAAAATCACCAAAAGTTAGTATTGGTATTCCCGTTTACAATGGAGAAAAATATCTTGAATTAGCTCTTGATTCATTGATTAATCAGTCTTTACAGAATTGGGAAATTATCATCTCTGATAATGCTTCAACAGATAGAACTGAAGAAATTTGCCGTAGGTATCAATCTCAAGATCAAAGAGTTATTTATCAGCGAAATTCTACTAATATAGGAGCCGCTGCTAATTATAAGCAGGTATTTCAGTTGTCAACAGGGCAGTACTTTAAATGGATGGCTCACGATGATAAATGTTCTCCTAACTATTTAGAAGAATGTGTAAAAGTTTTAGAAGATGATCCTGACATTGTGATGTCTTTTCCTAAATTTGTCCTCATTGACGATAGTGATCATGTTTTTCCTCTGATTGAGAAGAATACTTACGTTACCTCAGATGGCAGGACTATTACTACCAACTTACCGCGCAATTTTATGTCAAGCCGTCCTAGCGATCGCTATGGAGAAGTCTTATTTAAGACAACTGAATGTTATGAGTTTTTTGGCTTGTCTCGAAGAGAGATCATTGAGCAAACTTCCCAACATGATTCCTTCTATGGTTCAGATAAAGTACTTCTCTGTGAACTGGCAATGATGGGCAAACTAAAAGAAGTTTCGAGTGCCATTGGCTACTTTAGAATTCATAATGAGCAGTCTCAATTCCTGAAGAGCTCAAAAGAGCGAGCGGCATGGATTTCTCCTAATTTAAACTATGGTGCATTTATGTCTCGAGTTAAATGTCTTCAGGGGTATTATCGCAGCATATTTGCTTACTCGATATCCTTCTCTGAAAAAATCAAGTCTTTATGGATACTTACCGCATGGTCAATTGACTGGAGCAACTGGTGGTTAATGCTCAATGAGGTATTGCGGTCAAGGCTTAATCTTAAACAGCAGAGTCTAAGTTAACCATAAATACAAATATGTCAATAATTAACAATTCAATGAGGATGAAAATGATCAACAAAACAGTAATTGTAACTTCCACAGATCGAGGTTATTTACCCGCAGCATGTTGCCAACTTTGGTCTGCATATATAAATCTTCAAAATAAGCATGACGTATCATTATTTCTCGTCTGCTGCGATGTAGACGATACAGATTTGGCTAAAGCAAGAAACATGTTCGCCGCTCGGCAAATGGAGGTCGAAATCATACATGCCTCAGAGATTGCCGAAAAAATCGAGACTATAAAAGGTCGTCGTTGGCCACGGGCAGCTTATCTGCGCCTTTATTTTGATGAAATCTTTGGAGTAGAAATTGAGCGGTTAGTGTATTTGGATGCTGATACAAGAGTTGTAACTGATTTGACCCCCCTGCTAAAGGTCGATTTGCACGGAAATCCAGTAGGAGCAGTTCATGATATGTTCTATTATGTTACAAATCGTATTGGCGATCGCAGGGAAATGCTCTTCCTCGACCCTGACGCACCTTATCTACAGTCAGGAGTAATGGTGTTCGACTGGGGAGCTACCTTGGAGCTTGGTCTTCTCGCCGAAGCTCGTCGCTTTATAGAAAAGTATCCTGAGCGATGCGTAGAAGCCCCTGATCAGGACGCATTAAATGCCATCCTGAAAAATCGCTGGATGCCCCTTGATCCGCGCTGGAATCTCCACGAATCATATTTGATGTATGCAAATGCCCATCAAGCTTTTATCGAACATTACACATCCTCAAAGCCATGGTCTCGCAACCGAGCCCCAGCCTGGAAAGCTGCTTCAGAATGGTATCGCCAGCAATTAGCGGATACAGACTGGACTGGATTTGTCAATCGTCCGTCTTTTGGGGAATCTATAATCCTAGAAATCAAATTCTTGATATCTAAATCGGTTGTGAGACTGAAGTATTTTCTCTCGGACTATACACCATTTCTGTTGGACTGGTTTGGGATATCAACCTGTAGAGTAGATAGTCCCCAGCATAGCATCCCTCGCAGTCGTAAGCATGTTGAGTTAATGATCGACACCGAAATTGAAGAAGCCGCCCACCGTTGCCCACCACTCCGTCCGCCAGAGTCAGTATTAGGTTTTTCCTCTAAATAGATGATTGAAGGGGTTTATCATTAGATAATTAATTATGCGGAAACAGTGACTCTTTCTTTGCCTCCCAAACCAAAAGCTTCATGGACGGCTTGGAGTGCTTTTACACCTTCCCCTTGATCGATAACGCAACTAATTTTGATTTCCGAAGTAGTAATCATCTGGATGTTAATTTTCTCCTGAGAAAGCGCCGCAAAAAACTTGGCTGCTACTCCTGGATGTCCAATCATTCCGGCACCAACCACACTTAATTTTGCGATCGCCGTATCTCCTGATACCTGACCACAGCCGACTTGTTGATCTAATTCCCTGATCACTTCACAGGCTAAATCCGCATCTGATTGTGCCACAGTAAAAGCGATATCGCGGGTTGGAAGATCATTAATAATATGACAACGTTGAGACTGAATAATCGTATCAACGCTAATATTTTTCTTCGCCAGCAAAGTAAAGATCTGCGCCGCCATACCAGGAGTATCTGGCACGTGACGAATGGCAATTCTGGCTTGATCTGTGTCGAGAGCTACACCTCTTACTGGGGGATGCTCTCCTTGATATTTATTTTCGGTAATTTCTTTTTGTGAACTGAGATCGACATCAAAAGCTTGGGAGAGTAAATGTAAAGCGCGATCGCATTCTGATTCTTCGATTACACAGCTAACCTTGACTTCTGAAGTAGAAATCATCTGAATATTAATTCTAGCATCAGCAAGAGTTTTAAACATCTTGGCCGCGATTCCTGGACGACCAATCATCCCCGCCCCAGAAATGGCTACCTTGGCGATTTTTTTATCGATGATGACTTCTGCTTCTTCCATAGCCCCAGGAGCACTCCTGAGAGAGGGAGCAATTGCCTCGGCAACGGCTGATGCCGACTGTAGCATGCGATTAACTACAGTGAAGGCAATATCATTCGTATTTCCCTCATGGATGGATTGAATAATTAAATCTACGTCAATATTCTGATGGGATATTTCACCAAATAAACTGGCCGCTACTCCTGGAAAATCTGGCACTCGTAATAAAGCAATTTTTGTCTGGTCTCGGTCTATTTCTACCCCATCAACTGCTTTCGCAATTTCCATTCCCTGTAACGAGCGGGGTTGGGGCAAACGGGAAACCACTTTAGTCCCAGGGCGATCGCTCCAGCTAGATAAAACTACTAATGGCATCCCATAATTGCGAGCAATTTCCACTGCACGGGGATGTAACACTTTAGCTCCCAAACTAGCCAACTCTAACATTTCATCGGCAGTAATCTCAGACATCAGTTGTGCCGAAGGGACAAGACGAGGATCTGTCGTCAGAATTCCTGGTACATCAGTATAGATCTCACAGCGATCTGCTTTAAGGGAAGCTGCTAGAGCTACTGCGGAAGTATCAGAGCCACCTCTTCCCAAAGTAGTAATTTCCAATGCTTCAGTGTTGCTAACTCCCTGAAAACCAGCCACAACGACAACCTCACCTTTGTCGAGATGTCTTTCTAGGCGATCTGTACACACTTGCAAGATTCTGGCACGACTATGTTCTGCTTCTGTAACAATTCCCACCTGTGCTCCTGTGAGGGAAATTGCGGGCTGTCCCAATTCTTGTAATGCCATGCTCAACAGGGCGATGGTTACTTGCTCTCCAGTAGATAGCAACATATCCATTTCCCGACGGCAAGGACTACTAGATATTTCATTGGCTAATTTAACCAAAGTATCAGTTGTTTTTCCCATTGCTGAGACAACTACTACCAAGCTATTTCCCTGCTGTATGGTTTTGTGTATCCTATTGGCAACCGCCTGAATTCGTTCTACGGAACCGACAGAAGTACCACCATATTTTTGAACAACTAACGCCATAATCTTTATTTCAATCCCACAAGAGGCACCGCTTATATTATCAGTTATTAGTCCCCAACCGCCAGTAATTTATCCGA
>CALLPS010000462.1 GCA_938015355.1 uncultured Pleurocapsa sp. | reverse complement strand
CAAGAAGCCGTCGGGCAGACGGTGTTTGCCTCTGGACTAAGCTAGTTGCGGGGATAGGTCTTTGACCGATCTAGTCACCTTGGGTTGAACGAGGAACTTCTCTAAGAGAAGCCTCGCCCTTCTAGGGCGGGGAGTGTCACTGATGAGAACGGTTTTCCACTTCTTGTTTAATTGCTTCTAAGGTTTCCTGTAAACGATCTTCATAGATACCAAAAAAAATGCTGTCACTAGGAGATTTACCTGGTTCAACTGAAACCTTATGGGTAATCAAAACTTTGTCTGGAGGGGCGCTAGGATAAGGAGATACAGGTTCTAATGTCCATTTTCCATTTAAGCCTGGTAAATCTCCATCGACGGCTTTAAAGTCAATCTGTGCGGGATAAGATTCAGTGGTGGCAATTTTGACCCGCGATTCAATACTAAAAACAAAAGTTTTGATGTTACTGATCTGTTCAAATATTTTGCGATCGCCATTGTTCTCAATCAACTCACTACTGGAAACCCCTGGAAGAAAGTCAGCAAAATTTTCATAATCAGTTAGCACTTGCCAAGCATGATCTATAGAGGTTTTTACCAACAGACGCACAACATATTCTCCATCTTCACCTAAAAAAACTAGTTCACCCCTCCGCAGGGAAACTCTTTGTTCTAAAGGAAGCTGATCAACTGGTCCATCAAATAGTTTCGCAGTCGCAATGGGACTAAATATAAGGCTGAAGGCACAACTACTTGCCACAACGAAAGTCGATAATAAAAAATGCTTTTTTTTCTGATAGGATTTGCTAATCAATTTGTAGTATTCCCTATTATTAAGTGGTTGTATTATTGGTGCCCTTGATGCGCCTGAATATCCCATTAATGCCCAGAATTCTGACCATAATTAATATAATTAGGATGTGAATGAAATACCAACAATTAGATAGCTTAGAAGTGACTCAATAAGATTTTGCCTGCTTCTGCTAGATTATGCCCAAAAGTTAAAATTCCCTCTTCATGACCACTCATAACAATAATTTTCTGGTGTTGGGTTGGCTGTTGTTGACATAAACGAATGATTTCCTCTGCCATTTCTGGCGTACCATAAGCACAATTAGGGTTAGTGGTAGGAACTCGATTTAGGAGTTGAGACCACAATTTTTGGTGATGAACATGAATTACCGCATTTATCTTCGGATCAGCACTATAAAGAGCGGCATGGGTTAAAGTTTCGGAAGAAGCCTTAATTAATCCCTCACAGATTACATAATTTTGCTGCCAATCATAATCAGTAACTTTCGTATAATGTTGTGCCGTTAAATTAGCAATTCCCCCAGTTTGTGTCCCCGATATAATCAACTCCTTAGAATTGGTCAGACGAATGCTTAGATTGCCAAAGCCAATTCCGTTATCATATTCGCCGATCAAGTCTAACTGATATAGTCGATTACGCCATAGATTTAGTTCCTTAATGTCAGTTTCGGCGATCGCTGATTTTTGCTGCCAATGGCATTGATATTTGATATATCCTTCGTCAATCATCATATTTGGCTCAAACTTTAGAACTTAAATTATTTTTTTGCAAGATTTAGCAAGGATTACGGCTTTTACCACTAGAGGTTGGTAACTAAAAACGATACATTAAATAGAGAAGATAAATAAATTTTAATAATTAAAGAAAAGGAGTTTTCTAAACTATGTTTGAATACTTCAATGAGAAAGCCATAAAAAACGTTGTTCTTGCTCAAGAAGAAGCCAGAAACACAGGACACAATCTTGTGGGTACGGAGCACATTTTATTGGGAGTGATTGGGGAGGGAACATCGACAGCAGCAGAATTGCTAGGTAATTTAGGTATTAACCTAGAACGTACTAGAGAATTGGCAATCGAATTTGTGGGCAAAGGTTCGGGGTTTATTCCCGCAAATATTCCTTTTACCCCCAAAGCGAAAAGAATTCTAGAACAGGCTTTTAATGAAGCGCGTCAATTAAAAAGTAATTTTATTAGTCCCGAGCATATTTTACTGGCAATTATTAAACAGTCGGATAATATGGCGGTTAAGCTGTTAACCAAACAGGACATTAATCTAAGACAACTACGAACGGACTTAATCAAAAAACTGGGAGAAGCCGAAGTAGTCGCGGCGGGAAATAAAGATAATCCTTTTAGTTTTGGTGGCGAAAGAGAAAAGCAAACCAAACTCAAGGAGTTTAGTATTAACCTAACCGACTTGGCTAGAGAAGGTAAGTTAGACCCCGTAGTCGGTCGTTATCCAGAAATTGAACGAGCAGTGCAAATCTTGGGCAGACGTACCAAGAACAATCCTATTTTAGTTGGTGAACCTGGGGTTGGTAAAACTGCGATCGCCGAAGGACTAGCTCAAAGGATTGTGGATGGTGATGTTTCTTCTCTCTTAGAAGACAAGGAAGTAATTAGCCTGGATATGGGTTCCTTACTTGCAGGGACTAAGTTTAGAGGAGAATTTGAGGAACGCCTGAAGTCAATTGTAGAAGAAGTCCGCTCTTCGGGAAATATCATCTTAGTAATTGATGAGATCCACACCATTGTGGGTGCTGGTGCGATGGGTGGGGCAATGGATGCCGCTAATATGCTCAAGCCAGCTTTAGCTAGAGGCGAAATTCAATGTCTCGGTAGCACTACCTTAGACGAGTATCGTCAATACATTGAGCGAGATGCGGCATTAGAACGTCGTTTCCAAAAGGTAATGGTGGGGGAACCTTCCATCGAAGATGCGATCGAAATTCTGCAAGGATTACAGAAAACTTACGAAGAGTTTCATAAGGTTAAGTATACTGACGAAGCTATTAAAACAGCCGTAATTTTCTCGGAAAGATATATCACAGACCGTTTCTTACCAGACAAAGCAATTGACTTAATTGACGAAGCTGGATCAAGAACCCATCTTAACCACTGCTTACAGCAGGATCAGGAAGAAAATAAGGTAGATGTCCCGACTATTAATCCTGAAGCCTTGACTCCCGTAGTGGATGAAGAAGCGATCGCCAAAATTGTTGCGGCTTGGACTGGTGTTCCTGTCACTAAAATGACGGAAACTGAATCTGAAGCCTTGATGTATCTGGAAGATGATCTCCACGAGCGAGTAATTGGTCAAGATGAAGCAGTAAAAGCCGTTTCTCGCGCCCTACGCCGTTCTCGTTCGGGATTGGGCGATCGCAGTCGTCCGATTGCTAGTTTGTTCTTTTCTGGCCCCACAGGAGTCGGTAAAACTGAACTAGCTAAAGCTTTAGCAACTCGTATGTTTGGTTCGGAAGATGCCATTACACGGATCGATATGTCTGAATATATGGAATCCCATACAATCTCTAAGTTAATCGGTTCCCCTCCTGGATTTGTCGGTTATGACGAAGGAGGACAGCTAACGGAAGCGGTACGTCGTCAACCCTATACCATCGTGCTTTTTGATGAAATTGAGAAGGCTCATCCCGATGTTTTTAACTTAATGCTACAGTTGCTAGACGATGGTCATCTAACTGATGCTCAAGGACGCAAAGTCAGCTTTAAGAATACCGTCATTATTATGACTTCTAACATTGGTTCTAAAGTAATTGAAAAAGGCGGTAGTGGTCTAGGATTTGAATTCTCTGGGGATCAAGACGAGGCACAATATAATCGCATTAAAAATTTAGTTAATCAGGAATTGAAAAATTATTTCCGTCCTGAATTTATTAATCGTCTTGATGAGATTATTGTCTTCCGTCAGTTAACCAAGCCCGAAGTTAGGCAAATTGCCAGTATCTTACTTAAAGAAATTTCTGTCAGATTAGAACAACAACGGGAGATTACCCTCGGTGTAACTACTGCTTTTGAAGATAGGGTAATTGAAGACGGCTTTGATCCTAGCTATGGAGCAAGACCACTCCGTCGAGCGATTATGCGTCTGTTGGAAGATAGTCTCGCCGAAGCAATCCTCACTGGTCAAGTTAATGATGGCGATAATGCCTTAGTTGATATTGATGACGATGGTAAGACTACAGTTACACCAGTGAAGGAACAGGTTTTAGTGGAAGCCATTCGTTAAGAGAAAGCTATAAGCTATAAGCTAATTAAAAATGGATTGAGATTGATTAATTAATAGGGTGGGCAATTAGCTCACCTTTATTTTTGTGCTTGTTTCATTATCAAAAAGCTCTAAGCTTCGTGTCGCTAATCCTTTAGAGCTTGTATAGCTGGGGCTTCGCACCTTTATTTCTCTAACAACAGTTTCTAACAACATTATTTAGTATTTAAAGAATATGATATCGAACGCAGATAAAATTTTAGTCGCGGGTGCTACTGGTGGAGTAGGACAGTTAATAGTCGCCAAATTGTTAGCAAAAGATCTCCAGGTGCGAGCACTTACTAGAGATAGATCTAAGGCTGAATCAATGTTTGAGCAAAAAGTTGAAATAGTAGAAGGTGATATTCGCTATCCCAATACCCTTACCGAAGGGACAGACGGCATCAATTATATTATCTGTTGCACAGGGACAACGGCATTCCCCTCCTTAAGATGGGATTTTGCTAATCTGTTTCAACCTGCCAACAACCCTGAAGCAGTAGATGGAGAAGGAATCAAAAACCTAGTTAATGCTGCAACCCAAGATTTAAAAAGATTTGTATTTATCTCTTCCTGCGGTGTATTGCGTAAAGATGAATTTCCTTATAGTATTCTCAACGCTTTTGGTGTCTTAGATGCCAAGCTTACAGGAGAAAAAGCCATAATTGAGTCAGGTTTGCCTTATACAATTATCCGTCCTAGCAGATTAATTGACGGCCCTTATACTTCCTACGATCTAAATACATTATTACGGGCAAAAACCGATGGCAAAAAAGCCGTAGAAATCGAAAAAGGCGATCGCCTTAATGGTGAAACCAGTCGCATAGATGTGGCAAATGCTGCCGTGGAGTCTTTGTTTTATGACACTACAGTCAATCAAGAATTCTCAATGATCAATTCAGGCGATCGACCAAATACAACCGATTGGAAGCAGCTTTTTTTCGACTTACAGCAATCATAATTTCCATCGTCAAAATTGGTTGGACTCAATTTAATTAATAAATAGCCAACCATAGCCGAGAAAAGCGATCGCCCAAAGTCCCCCATAAATATAGCCCAGTCTTTTTTTATAAGCAGTAGACTCAGCTTTTTTGATCCCCAAATGGATGGTTAAAGCAATTGGAGTTAACCAAAACAGTAAAGATAAGGGGATCATCATACTATTTTCCATGATTAAAATCTCTCATTACTCATTACTTCTTACTTCTGTACAGACGTAGCATGCTACGTCTCTACGATTACTTCTTACTCATTACTCATTACTTCCCAAGCATCTGTAATTTATACAGGCTCGAATATAGCCCTTCGATTTCCAGTAGTTCATCGTGACTACCTGATTCTACTAATTCTCCTCGCTTCAGTACGAGAATTTTATCTACATTACGGATTGTTGAAAGACGGTGAGCGATAATAATTGCCGAGCGATTAACTAGTAAATGCTCTAAGGCTGACTGAATTAAAGCTTCGGTAGAAACATCTAGACTAGAAGTCGCCTCGTCTAAAATCAGCACATGAGGATTACGAATTGCCACTCGCGCAAAGGCTAAAAGCTGCTTTTGACCCCCAGAAAGGTTCGTACCTCGCTCCCGCAAGATTGTATTGTAACCGTCAGGTAAATCCTCAATAAAGCGATCTATATTGACTAACTTAGCGGCTTGCTTAACTTCCTCCAGAGAATAATTATCCCCTAAAGTAATATTGCGTTTAACGTCTCCTGCGAACAAAAAGCTCTCTTGTAAAATCACGCCAATATAGCGTCTAAGATCTGCTTGGGGAATGTCTCTAATATCAATGCCATCGACAAAAATTCTTCCCTTGCTGGGTTCATAAAGACGACATAACAAGCGGATAATCGAACTTTTCCCTGCACCAGTCGGCCCCACTAAAGCCACCTTTTCCCCAGGTTTAATAGTGAAGTCCAGATTCTTAATCACATATTCATCAGGTTTATAACCAAACCAGACATTTTCAAAGCGAATTTCCCCTGTTTTAACTATTGACACATTTGACGAATTATGCACCTCTGTCAGTAAAGTGCGGTGTCCTTCTGCTACAGTAATTACCTTGTCTCTAATTTCAATTGGTTCGTTCAATAATTCCGTAATCCGCTCAATAGCAGTAAATCCTGACTGAAACATGGTGAACTTATCTGCAAACTGACGTAAAGGATTAAATAACCGTTGGGCATAGAGAATAAACGCTGATAATGCGCCGTAGGTCATGGTATCTTGCAGTACCAGAATTCCCCCGAGCCAGAGGACTGCGGCGATCGCTACCAGGGCAATCCATTCCAGAGTGGCAGATACAGCAGAATCATGAAAAATAGTTTTATCAACCTCTAAACGATAACGTTCATTTATGGAGCGATACATTTCGCTGTTATATCTTTCCCGCCGAAATAGCTGCACAATATTAATTCCTGCTATATTTTCTTGCAGCATGGAATTAAGCCGAGAAAGTTCTTCCCTTGCCTTATAGTTAGCTTTGCGATACTGTTGCTGAAAATAAATAATTAGGGCGGTAACAGGAATCAGCATAAAGACGAGAATAGATGCCAGTTTCCAGTTAGTCACATAAATCATCACGACAATTGCGACAATCGAGACAAAATCACTGACAACCCCCACCGCGCCACTAGCAAAAACATTGCCCAAAGCTTCCACATCATTGGCGATACGGGTAATTAATTTCCCGACAGGAGTGCGATCAAAAAAGCTGGAAGCAAGAGAAGTAACATGAACAAATAAATCTTGTCGAACTTCCGCTGTAATTTCTTGTCCAATCTTCTGTACTAAGTAGCCTTGGACAGAAGCAAACATGAGCCTGATTAAAACAGTTGCCAGTAATAGTCCTGATAACAAATTAATTCCTTGGGCTACAGATACCCCTGTCAAAAAAGACCAAGTTGGTTCATCTTTCAGCAAGGATATAGCTTGACCGATAATTAGGGGTTGAATCGACCCCGCTACGGCTAAAGGTATTAACAAAAACAGGCAAATTACTAGGGTTCCCCGACTTTTATGAGTGTAAGGAATTAGCTTAAGGAATAATCGCCAGTCATTGTCTTGATTTTTGTCCTCGGTTTGTGGCTGGGGAGAAGCGACAGTCATAAATTATGGAGATTTTTACGGAGATTTTGTATAAGTATTTTGGCTGGGGTTACTTATCTAGTCTGGCTACTAAATCATTAATGCGATCGCGATTTAGACGATAGCTAAGGGGATGGGCAATTAATCTGGCGCTACTTTCATAGAGAATATCTGTTTCAATTAAGCCATTTTCCTGAAGAGTTTTGCCAGTAGAAACTAAATCAACAATTGCTTCTGACATGCCCGTAATGGGGCCTAGTTCTACCGAGCCAGACAAAGGTACAATTTCTACAGGAAGATCAATACTATCAAAATGTTCCTTGGCACAGTTGACAAATTTTGATGCCACTCTACCGTGGGGAGGTAATTCCACCGAACGTCGATAGGGACTACTCTCAGGGACAGCTACCGATAACCGACAATAGCCAAATTGCAGATCGACTAAATTGGCAACTTCAGGTTGTTTTTCTCGCAACACATCATAGCCCACAACCCCTAATTGTGCTTGACCATATTCTACATATACAGGAACATCCTGGGCTCTCACGAGTAAAGCCTTTGCAGAATTTGTCGGATCCGTAATCTGTAGTTGACGATTAGTTTTGTCCAAGAAGGCACTAAAATCCAAACCAAGATTGCTAAATAGTTCAATAGTGTCTTTTAATAACGCGCCCTTGGGTAAGGCAATAGTAATCATATAAATTATTAATTGTTGGTTGTTAACAGCGGATCGCTAATTTAATGTTCAAAGAATAGATAATTTGATTGAAGCCAGTATTCGCAGGGAAAACACTGGCTTTCCTTTAGATAGTTTATCTCATAAATATGTTGGAAAAACTCTAACTTAGGGGGGAATCGTCTTGATCACTAAAAACTTGAATGTCAGGAAACAACTATACAAATCAATCCTGATTATCCAAAAATTTGCAAATCTCAGGGTATTATTGATAAAAGCCCAGATAAACGTAATCTACTAGAGTAACTTACGTTTATAGTCTCACCTAATACTAGTAATAAGAGAAGCTTATTTTAGGTTGACCGACAAGGCAAATTCTTTTTAAAAAAAGTTATCAGAGGTATTAGCCGCAATGGATTGTAGCCATATTCAGTTTTGCGTTGACAAATCAAAAGTAGATTTTAAACAATTACAACATTTATTCTCGAAAACTGCTTTTTGGGCGCAAGAGCGAAATATTGAACAACTTCAAATTGCGATCGCCAATAGCAATCCTGTAGTTACTGTCTGGGACAAAGAAAGACTAATCGGTTTTGCTAGAGCAAATTCCGATGGTATCTATCGCGCTGCTATTTGGGATGTGGTTGTCGATTCCGACTATCAGGGAGCAGGTTTGGGCAGGAAGTTAGTACAAACTGTTCTTTCTCATCCCCTTGTTAGTAAAGTAGAGCGAGTCTATTTAACTACTACCCACAAGCAAAGCTTCTACGAGCGCATTGGCTTTGAGCGCAACGAAACCACAACCATGGTGCTATACAACGACCATACCTCAGAAGACTTAGCCCGACGTATCCAAGAACTTCCAGTAGCAATTGACAATTAATTACTCTAAAAACTTAGAGCTTAAAGCTTAAAGCTCGGAACCAAAACACTCCTAATCTAAACCAACGCAACCACAACGATCTAAGCCATCACCATCCCACCATCAACATTAAACACCTGTCCTGTAATGTATGCTGCTGCTGGATCTGAAGCTAGAAAACGGATTGTTCCTGCAACTTCTTCTGGTTTGCCATAACGTCCCAGGGGAATGAATTTGATGATCTCGTCTGATTTAAGATCATTAGTCATATCGGTTTCAATAAACCCTGGGGCAACCGCATTAACCGTAACACCACGATTAGCTAACTCTTTGGCGACAGTTTTCGTAAAGCCAATTACCCCAGCTTTAGCGGCACTATAGTTAGCTTGTCCTGGATTACCCATTTGCCCAGCAACGGAAGCAATATTAATAATTCTGCCACTACGCTGCTTAAGCATAGTCTTACTAACGGCTTTGGTACACAAGAATACCCCTGTCAAATTAAGGTCAATTACCGCTTGCCACTGTTCGGGCTTCATCCGTAAGAGCAACGTATCCTTAGTAATACCTGCATTGTTCACTAAAACGTCAATGCGCCCCAATTTATCGAGGGTGGTTTTAATTAAATTATCTACCGCTTCACCTTGAGAAACATCAGCTTGAATTGCGATCGCTTCTCCTCCAGCCGCAATAATTTCCTGTACTGTAGCCTCCGCAGCATCACTAGAACGCGCATAGTTAACCACCACTTTTGCCCCTTGGTTAGCCAATGCCAAAGCCGCAGCTTTACCAATACCCCTGGAAGCCCCCGTAACTATCGCCACCTTATCTTTGAGATACTGTAAATCCTCTGGCAGTAATTCCATAACTTGCCTCTCCCTATAAGCTTAAAAAACTAAATAAAATTACTTAGCTTTCTCTTCAACTTAGCTATCATATAGGTTAACTAGTCTGTTAGACTAATTTTCTCTATGGAACAAAATTAATTAGTTATTTATAAGAGCGATCGCTATGGCAGTTAAAAAACAATTCTCCAGTTTTGAAGATCTCCTAGAAAGTTCCGAAGTTCCTGTATTAGTAGATTTTTATGCCACTTGGTGTGGTCCCTGTCAGATGATGGCACCGATTTTAGAACAGGTTGGGGCTAATTTGCGCGATCGCCTCCAGGTAGTTAAAATTGACACGGATAAGTATCCTAATTTAGCTACTAAGTATCAAATTGAAGCTTTGCCTACCCTGGTTTTATTTAAGGATGGTCAACCCGCTGAAAAAATAGAAGGAGTTCATCAAGCACCTCAGTTAATTCAACATCTCAGTACTTTGGTTTAGACAATCTCTTGATACTAAATTATGGAGTTAATCTGGGATTAGACCAGACAAGCTAAAGTAGTTTGAGGTTATTTATAACAGCTTGTCGGTAATTAAGAGCTATTTTGAAGTATCGGGGTTTTCGTCCTGATCTTCCCTGCTTTTAAGCATATTGGGATATTTTCCCCTTAATAAATCATTTTCAAATTGTAGTAAGGCATTTTTTAGTCTTTCAATTAATATTTCTCGTTGAGCTTCGTTTTGCGTTCGATCTTGATTAACAATATTGTTCAAGTTTCTGACAAATTCAGTTAAATCTCGAAGCTCTTGCCTTATTTCGTCAATTTCAGAAGCATTTTCTTTTACTTGCCCTTTTAGAGCTAATAATTCTTTGGCAAATTGAGCTAGTTGCTTCCACATTAACCGAGCTGTCTCCTCAAATCATTTAACATCAATCTGGTTTCTATGCCCAGTCGCATTGTGTTTTGACGAGTTTCAGCTATGTATTCATCTGCTTTATGAAGAAGATTAAAAATTTCTTCTTCTTCTTCCTCTATTTCTTCTTCTTCCTCTTCTTCTTCCTCTATTTCCTCCTCTTCTTCTTCTTCCTCTATTTCTTCTTCATGTAGCTCTTCAAAATTTTCATTCATGATTTATCTTCTCTTATAAAAGTCTATCAATCCTAGAAATAGAGTGTTTCAAAGATCTCCTCTATATCTCTGATTCATCTGCCGAAGCTGGTATGTAGCAAACAATATTTTAAGCATGACGTTTGATCGCAATCGGCTGGGAACTGTTTAGATAGTTGGCTAGATTAGATCTCAGCTTTCCAATACTAACTTTAGAAATATTTAGCATCAAAATTTTGTACAAATATTGTACATAAATAATAGCAAATTATTTAGAATGCTCCTGTACTGTTCGTTGGTTTAGAATGAATTGATTCTCTCGAGTCCTTAATTTACTTGTCAAAACTAATTGGGTTCATTTACTAAAATGTCTTCTTTTCTTGGGCATAGTGTCGCTGCTATAACTGTTTATTTAGCAACTGAATCTTTATTTCAATCGAAGGTAGTTACTAAATCCTGGAAGTCATTATTCAACAAAAGCGATGACCCTGCGGGTAGCCTTCGGATCGCCTACTATGGATATTTTGGCTAGTTGTAATTGCTTCGATTCCCGATTTGGATTATGTAGTTAAACCTTGGCATTCATCTCATCATCAGGGATTAAGAATTACTCATTCTGTCCTATTTAGCCTGATAGTGCCGAGTATTACCATCGCTACTCTGGTTTTAATGAATATCAAGGGTGGTCAATTATGGAAAAAGAGCTTTTCAAGTTATTCTAGCTGCCTTATCTCACCTAGTTTTAGATTTGTTAGTGGGTGTTACTCCTCTACCTCTGTTATTTCCCTTGAGTAAAATTCCCTTTAAGTTACCCTGGGGAATTCTTCCTAGTGCGGGAAAAATTGCTCTGAATAATTATTATTTTTATCGTAATTTACTCTTGGAAATGGGTGTATTACTACCGATATTTATTCTAATTAGTTTGATTAACACTAGAGACATATCCAATCACAGAAATCGCCCTGTTACCAAGTTTTTTGGACAATTTTCTGTGATTATCTTATTACTATGTCTTGGCTATTTTATTCATCAAAATTTGCACCCACCTTGTTAATTGAATGATATTATTGGCTATTATTCATGATTATTGAATTAAGATTTAGTGTAAATATGGAATTTTTGGCTGTTGTGAACACCAAGAAAAGTAAATCCTACTTGCTCAAGAATTTCTTCTTTTTTCCATTGTTTAACAAAACTCAATTCAAGTTTTTGTTGAGCTAATATGACTCCATTCTTCTTGAAAAAATAACTTTTCTCTATAGATTCAATTTCATCATTTTCTGCTACTTTTTCTATCTCTTGAGAATAAACAATTTCTCCAGGTAGTTCTTGCTCATAGTTTTTTTGGTCTCCTTGAATACTCAAAAGTAATAACGCATCTTGCCGTAAATGTTTGGCAATTCCTTTTAACCCTTGAATACTTTGATTAATATTGTTGCCATGAATTCCTAAATCAGTACGACCTTTTCTTTGGTTTATGACCCAAACTCCTCCACTGGAAATAGCCATATCAAAAGTATCTTGAAGATCCATTGCCATGACATCAGCTTATATTAATGTTCCCCATTCCCCCAATCTCGTTCTGGCAATATCCAACATTGATGCGGTAATATCGACTCC
>CALLPS010000461.1 GCA_938015355.1 uncultured Pleurocapsa sp. | reverse complement strand
CCCGAAAGCACCACGACTTCATTCGGTTTGCAGACACATAAAAAAGAATTAAGAAACCAAACTAAAAGTATGGTGCCGAAGATACCCAAAGACACTACCAAAGGAATAAATAAACTATCAAGATTGCTATCGGATTGCAGTTGCCGATTGGGAATCTGGGCAACCTGAGACACCTCTGCCACCATAGTTTCTGACTCATACAGATCGGAATAATTATTTTGTATTTCCATGATTAAACTCCTGACATTTTTTTCTGCTACAGATCGTTTTTAGTCACCCAAACCTTATTCCCTTCCATCTGGATAATCAAAATGCGATCGCCAACTTGAAACCCCTGAGAATCATTGGTTAAAGCCACTAAATCCACCATTGAACCTTTAACGTCAACCCGCACCTTGCCCTTACTTTCCCGATCAAAAGGCAATTCCACGATACCCCCCAGACCAATTAAATCTTCTGGCTTCATGAGACTATCAATCACTTCTCGTCGTCGCCAAAAATAAATAAACCAGACAATCAATGCGCCGATAAAAATTCCTAGGGCGATCGATATTCCCGTAATAGTTAGAATTACATAGTTCATCAGCTTCCATACTTCTACTCGCTTTCCGTGGTCGGTATTACATCCAGTATATTCTTGATCCCTAATGACGAGTAGACTTCACGAGATTATGGCAAATACAAATATTACTTTATTTCTAGATATGATAATTCGATAAAAGCCGCAAATATCTCATCAAAAAAGCGATCGCACTCAATATTAGTAAACAACCTTAATCTAATGACAGTCTTAAGACTTATGGGAAAGATTAAACGAATTAAACCACAAGTTGCTATTATTTGACCCAGACTGAATGACTAATAATTAATAAATTTTTTAAAATTAATCAAGACTTCAAGATCAATATTACAAAATAGAAAAATTCATGGGTTTTTATTCTAATTTAGTTATTCCTTATTGCATTGATTTCGCGATGTCTGGTTCTACCTTAGAATCATATCGACAGAATTTACTAGAAAATGTATCAGGAGAAATTCTAGAGATTGGTTTTGGTACAGGGTTGAACTTACCTCATTATCCTGAGAATGTAGACAAAATAACTACTATTGATCCTAATCCTGGGATGAAGAGACTGGCGCGATCGCGTATTGCCCAATCTCAGATTACTGTAGACTACAAGGTTTTAAATGGTGAAAGTCTGCCAATGCCTGATGCTAGCTTTGACTCTGTGGTGTGCACCTGGACTTTGTGTAGTATTCCTTTGGTCAATCAGGCGATCTCCGAGGTTCATCGACTATTGAAACCAGGGGGATATTTTTTCTTTATTGAGCATGGTTTGAGTCCAGATGTTCAAATTCAAGTTTGGCAAAATCGATTAACTCCAGTACAGAAGATTCTCGCTGATGGTTGTCATCTCAATCGTAAGATTAGCGATCTGATAGCACAACAATTTAATAATGTAAATATTGAACAGTTTTATGCTCCAAAATTACCTAAGGTAATCGGCTATATGTACCAAGGAACAGCTATTAAATAAAATAGTAATTATAGCGTTTTTTCCATTAGTGGTTTACAAATTCGTGATTATCAACAATTTTATTAAAATGAGAATTGCTACATCAATAAATTATTAAAATGTCCCAATCAAAAAATAAAATACCTTTAGGATTACTATTAAAAAATGCTGGTCTAATCTCTAATGAGCAATTACAAAAAGCTCTAGAAGTTCAGTCACAATATACTCAAATGAAGCTAGGGGAAATTCTCATCTTGCAAGAGGGAATCAGAGTTAAAACTATTAACTTTTTTGTGTATAACTGGCAAAACTGTGTTGCTCAAGGTCAGCAATTTCCCATCGGATACTATCTAAAAAATGCTGCTTTATTAGATGAGAAACAAGTTGAAATTATTCTTCAAGAACAGAAAAGTAATCAACAAAAATTTGGTGTAGTAGCAGCGCAAAAAGGCTGGGTTAGACAAAGTACAATTGATTTCATGTTAGATAGCTTATCTAAGTCTCCTCGACATATGTCTTTAAATTCCCTTGAGGAATATAACAACAAGACTCTGCATCTTGAAAAGAAATATGCTAATCCTTCATTAATTTTAAGTAGAATTTTAGCTTGGACTGGAGGAAATGCTTCTCTCTCTAAAACTATCGCTCAAGTATTTGCCAAGTCTGATTCTAATATCCCTGCTGGATCGGAAATTAAGGCAGTAGATCAATTTATTGAAGGCTCACTAATTAGAAGATGGCAAACAAGCAAGATAGGAGAATATCTTCGTTCTTTGAAACAAAATTTGGTTAATAATTCTAGATGTGATCCTCAGCTACTTCTCCAAGAATATCGCACTATATTATTATCAGACAATCAAGAATATCAGCACACTCCAGAGCAAAATGAATTAATTGCATTAGGATTAACTGTAGTCGAAAAAAATCATTTAAGAGTAGCTAATATAATTTATCAACAAGTTTTTAATCAAGACTTTATTTCTCAAGAACTAAGTAAAAAGCAGCTTGAAAATCAGCCCAAAAATATTACTATTACTCAAGTAAACAACAAGACTCAAGGCACTGAAATCACGGAATATAATCCTACTATTTTGCCTCAAAAAATAGATATTCCTGAGATACTAGAGCCAAAAATTATCAAAAAAGTTATTAACGAAGAGACTAAGACCGATAGTAGTAACACTAAACAAAATATTAATACCCCCGACCCCCTGACTAAGATCAGTTCTTTGGTTACCTTAGTTGCGATCGCCTTATTAATTCCTCTATTTTTAACAATTAATAATTATTATTCCTCGTTGTCTAAACCAGGGCAAAAAACGGCTGTTGCTACCAAAAAAATTAATCAGCTAGCACAGTTTTGTCGAGAATTGAATGTTACTGATGCGAACTCATCTTTAAAGCAAATATCTCAACTGGAAATAGCTAAAGAAGAGTTACTGAGAGATTTATCTCTAAATTCCGATGCTAAGTCAGATTCAGAAATTTTTCCCCGTAATTGTGAAATGAGCTTAAATCGTCTCAGAGTGATGGTTGCGCCCCAATTAGGTAGAGAAAACAGGATTTTAGAAGCTATACGGCATCTTTGTAAAGTACCTGCTGATTCAGAGATGTATGTTGAGGCTGAAGTTTGGCTTCAGCGTTGGTACAACTCTTCTAATTGGGGTCAAGAAACTCAGTTTTATCTTCAAGAACTTACGAAACATAGTGACTTAAATTGCCCCGCTGCTCACTTTACTGAGTATGAAAGTTAAGCCTAGTCTACCCTATAAATTAATCCTCCTTAATCCTCCAAGCTTGCTTGCTAATTTCAATGGACTATTTCATTGATGGTTGCAATCTGAGTTAAAGCTGGTTGCTGCTGTTGAGACATCGCAACTTGTGACTGAACAACTTCAGCATTAATTGCTACTGTCTTCACATCATACATTTGAGTAAAGAGCTTAGGATAAATACCAATACCAAGAATTACAACTAAGAAACAGGCTGCAATAAATATTTCTCGGGGATTAGCATCATCAAATGGAGCTTGTCCAGGTAACACACAGCTATTCCCAAAGCATACCGCTGGCTCATTGGTAGGCTTTCTCATTTTCGCTCGGTCAATATCACAGGCTAACGCTTCGTTGGAATTGAAGAACACTAATCTGAGCATAGACAGCAGATAAATAGGAGTCATAATGATTCCTACTGCTGCTAGAAAGACAACTACCGTCGAGAATGTCGGGCTATAGACATCATTAGTAGTCACGCCGACAAATACAGCAATTTCACTAGCAAAGCCACTCATTCCAGGAAGTGCCAGAGATGCCATTGCTCCCGCAGTAAATAAGGCAAATACTTTAGGCATAACTAAAGCCACCCCGTCCATACGATCCATAAATAAGGTGTGAGTGCGATCATATGTTACCCCAGTGAGGAAGAACAACACCGAAGCAATTAAGCCGTGGGATAGCATTTGTAGCATAGCGCCACTAGTACCAATATCGGTAAAGGAAGCGATACCTAACAAGACAAATCCCATGTGGGAAACAGAGGAATACGCCAACCGGCGTTTCATATTGGTTTGGGCAAAAGAACTAAAGCCACCATAAATAATATTGATGACTCCTAAAGTCGCTAACAGGGGAGCAAAGTAAACATGAGCATCAGTTAATAGCTCCATATTGAAGCGAATTAGACCATAACCACCCATTTTTAGCAATACACCCGCCAAAATCATGGAGACTGGGGCAGAAGCCTCTCCGTGAGCATCGGGCAACCAGGTATGTAAGGGGAAGATCGCCAGCTTGACCCCAAAAGCAATTAGTAAACCTGCGTAAAGTGGAATTTCTAAAGCTAAGGGATAATCTTTTAATGCCAAAGCAGCAATATCGAAGGTTAAGTTATCTCCGTAGAAAGCCATCCCCAAACCTGCAACCAAGATAAATATAGAAGCTGCGGCAGTGTAAAGTAAGAATTTAGTCGCTGCGTACCGACGTTTGGAGCCACCCCAAATTGAAACTAATAAATAAACAGGAACTAATTCTAATTCCCACATAACAAAAAATAACAGCATATCCTGGGCGGCAAATACTCCAATCTGTGCTGAGTACAATACCAGCATCAGGAAGTAGAATAGGCGAGGTTTGCGATCTACCTGCCAAGCAGACAACATCGCCAAAGTTGTCACAAATCCTGCCAGTAAGATTAGAGGAGCGGAGATGCCATCTACAGATACTGACCAGCTCACACCTAGTTGGGGAATCCAACTATAGTTCTCCGTCAGTTGAAATTGGGCGCTACTGGCATCGTAGTTATTCCAGAACGCATAACCCATTAATATAAAATCTACAATACCGATACCTAGGGCATACCAACGAACAGTTTTACCATCCTTGTCGGGAATTAGGGGAATTGCTAGAGCAGCTAGCAGAGGTAAAAAGATAATTGCGGTAAGCCAGGGAAATTGAGCCACCATGATCGTTCTTAAAGTTATAAAATCAATTGTTAATAAAAGTATACTATATGAACTTCTGTTAAGCATAGTTATTTTAGATTGATAAACAAGGGATGACAATTACACTGGGTCTACTTTAAAACCCACAGTTTTTTAGATCGCGTCGCCAACAGCCATTCAATCTTTTTAAATAGATGATTTTGTCTGTTTGTTTTCTAATTAACCTAGACGTGGTTTAGCTAAGATACATGCAATCAGTTAGATAACAGCGATCGCTTTATGACTAATATTAAAGCCCGTAATTCGTTCTCAATTAAGATGCCTGGTTTGCAAAAACTACTGTCTTATCATGGCGAATGGTTGCGGGGGGATGTGTTAGCAGGGTTGACGGTAGCAGCATATTTGATTCCTCAATGTATGGCGTATGGGGAATTAGCAGGAGTGCAACCTGTAGCAGGTTTGTGGGCAATTTTACCGCCAATGATTATCTATGCCATATTTGGTTCTTCGCCTCAGCTTTCGATTGGGCCAGAATCTAGTACTGCCGTGATGACAGCCGTGGCGATCGCTCCTTTAGCAGCAGCCAGAAGTGATACTTATATTGGTCTGGCGGCATTACTAGCAATCATTATGGGACTAGTATGCATTGCGGGATATCTGGCTCAATTAGGTTTTTTAGCAGATTTGCTGTCCAAGCCTGTCTTAATTGGTTATATGGCAGGGATTGCCCTAATTATGATTGGGGGGCAATTAGGTAAGATTGGCAAGATTGAGATTGAAGCGAATGCCTTTTTTGGTCAAATTAGTGAATTTATGAGTAAGTTGTCTCTTGCCCATACTCCCACACTAATTTTAGGTATTGCCGTATTAGTCTTTTTGTTTGCTTTTCAACGTCGTTTCGCCAATGCTCCTATACCGTTGATTGCTGTATTACTCTCTACTGCCGCAGTCGCAATATTCAATCTTAGGGAAAGCGGTGTAGCAGTAGTCGGAGAAATTCCCGCTGGGTTACCTCAGTTTGCGATGCCGCAGTTATCTGTTAAAGATATAACGTCTTTGGTGGCGGCGGCAGTAGGCATTTCGATCGTCGGTTATTCTGATAATGTTTTGACAGCTAGAGCTTTTGCTAATCGTAATAATTATAAAATTGAAGCCAACCAAGAATTACTTGCCTTGGGTCTAGCTAATTTTGGGAATGGACTGATGCAAGGATTCCCTGTTAGTAGTAGTGGTAGTCGGACTGTGATTGGAGATTCTTTGGGCAGTAAAAGCCAGCTATATTCTCTGGTGGCAATGGTAGCTGTAATTATTGTGTTGCTATTTTTCCGTCCTGTGTTAGCTCTATTTCCCAAAGCAGCTTTGGGGGCAATTGTAATTTATGCTGCTACTAAATTAATTGAAGTTTCCGAGTTTATTCGACTGTATCGATTCCGCCCTAGCGAATTTATATTGGCGATCGCCACTACGATTGCCGTCTTAGGCACTGATATCCTAGTGGGAGTAGGGATTGCGGTTAGTCTGTCGGTAATTGAGCTGTTTTATCGAGTCGCCCGCCCTCATGATGCGGTATTAGGCAAAGTTCCTGATTTAGAGGGACTTCATGATATTGATGATTGGGAGGGGGCAAAAACCATTCCAGGATTAGTGATGTATCGCTATGATGCACCCTTGTGTTTTGCTAATGCCGAGGACTTTAAACAGCGATCGCTTTTAGCCATAGAAAAGGAAATTATAGATGTAGAGTGGTTTGTCTTAAGCATGGAAGCCAATGTCGAAATAGACATCACCGCCATTGATATTTTGTCAGAATTGCGCGATGAATTAGTCGCGAACAATATTACTTTTGCGATCGCTAGAGTTAAACAGGATCTCTATTTAGATCTTAAAAGAGCGGGATTTCTCAACAATTTTCAGGCTGAACATATTTATCCTACATTACATTCGGCGATCGTAGCTTTTGAACAAAGGAAGTATTAGTTACTGATTAATATTGACGAGGAGACGAGGAGAATAGCAAGGCAATCATATTTTTAAAGCCAGAAAGTTACTTGGTTTTTTCTACTCAATTTTATAGAGTAGTTTGAGATTAATTAAAGTTCAGGCTATTTATGAGATCACTGTTAAATTTCTTAATGAAATTTTCAGTCAAGACACATTAGAGTAGTTTTGTGAAATACATCAAGGTACAATTCATGGATTGGTATTTAGCCGTATTAAGAAAATATTTCATTAGTTAAGTCTTTGAGATAACCAAATATAAGCCCGTCGCAGTTTTCCTCTAGCGATCGCTGATAACATCTGAAGATAAGTTAAGGGGTTAGTATATCTCTGGAATAATCCAGTAACATCGCTACTATTTACGTTTTCCAGATACCATTGAGCATAAACTGCTAAACTTTGATCGAGAAACTTGGTTTTACAGGCGCTTCTTTGTACCTTACCACTAGAAGTTTTGGGCATTCTTCCTGGTTGTAATAAGACAATGCCATAAATATCAATAAAATGTTGTTGAAAAACTTGCCAGCGGATTGCTGACACCACCTCATCCATTACTAAAGATTTACGGTGAGTACGCTCAATTTCCTGAGCAATTACTAATCTTGCCTTCCCTTCTACTTCAACGGAGAAAGCAACTCCACAGTTAGCTTTTAAAGCAGGATGACATTGTTCTACCGTTTGTTCAATATGTCGAGGATAGTGATTTAATCCCCAAAATACCAACACATCATGCAAACGCCCCGTAATGTATAGTTCCCCATCGCTAATAAAGCCCAAATCCCCAGTACGTAGGTATTTCGTCTCCTGATCATTTAAACTAGCCTGAAATGTCTGTTGAGTTTTTTCTGGTAGTTGCCAATATCCTTGTCCCACACTAGAGCCTGAATACCAAATTTCACCGATGTGATCAGGGGGACATTCCTTTAAAGAATCAGGATCGCAAATCGCAAGTTGACCATCAAGCCAAGGATAACCTGCACTAACAAAAGTCTTTGTCCCTGGTTGGGTTTGCTCACAAATAACTACCTTATTTTGCTCCAATGCCATCTGATCCAGGTACTTAAATGTCGGAGATTGAGTCTTATCTCCCCCCGTAATCATCAAAGTAGCTTCCGCCATGCCATAACAAGGATAAAAAGCAGTTGATTTAAAACCACATGCCGCGAATTTATCGCCAAATTGCGCCATAGTTGATGGTTGTACTGGCTCGGCTCCACAAAACGCTACATCCCAACTACTTAAGTCTAAGTTTCTTATTTGTTTGGGGTTAATGCGATCGCATAATAGATCATAAGCAAAATTAGGCGCACCGCTGGTAGTTGCCCGATACTTACTAATCGCCTGTAGCCAGCGAATCGGTTTCTGCACAAAACTAACGGGAGACATCATCACACAATATGCGCCCATGTAAATCGGTTGGATCACATTACCAATCAAGCCCATGTCGTGAAACAAAGGTAACCAACCTACCCCCACCAAATCTGGAGTATGTCCAAATGCTTGTTTTAACATTTCCTGATTCTGCATGAGACATCCATGAGAAATCATCACCCCTTTAGGTTCTCCCGTGGAGCCAGAAGTATACTGTAGGAAAGCCAAAGTATCTCTAGTTATCTCTGGTTTAGTCCAATGATTGACTTTATTTTGCTTAATCTTGTCCGTATTCAAACAGTGCAGTGACTCATTGCCCCACTCTGATAACTGAGTCTGCAACTTACTAAAAGAACTAGAATCAGTTAGAATCACCTCTGCCCCCGCAGACATAATCCGACTCTGCACTTCTGCTGTGGTTAAACGATTCTTCGGTGGATGACAGGGCACCGCCACCACCCCCCCATATAAACAGCCAAAAAAAGCGGTGATAAACTCTAAACCTGCACTGTAAGGGTACACCAGTAAAGCTCTAGAGCCAGGAGAGACAAGCTGTTGTAATTCCAGGGCGATCGCTTTTGCCTGACAATCTAATTCCCGATACGTCAGCCTAATTTCCTTATTCTCTCCATCCTGTAAAAAAATATAAGCTGTATCCTCCCTCTGGGATATAGCTCGATACTGCAATATTTCAACAATATTAGACTGTAACTGACTAGACATACTGATAACTAATAACTAATAATTTGCGAAGCTTATCCTTTAGGACTAATAACTAATACCTAGTGATAACATTACAAAGCAAAGCTTATAATATCCACTTTATTTAGGTTTAATAGTGGCACAGGTTGCAGTCGAAAACGTCTATAAAAGCTACTCTCGTGGTAAGACAGATCTTGGTGATACATCACAAACAACAACAACAAAAGTTTCTGCTAAAAAAGCCGCATCAAAGCAAGTCAGTGTCTTGCGAGATATTAATTTTACGGTCAAAGATGGGGAATTCCTCGTTTTAGTGGGTCCTTCGGGTTGTGGCAAGAGTACTCTCCTGCGCTTACTGGCAGGATTAGAAGAGTTGACAGGAGGAAATATTCGGATTGGCGATCGCCTGATTAACGATCTTCCTCCGAAAGCCAGGGATATTGCTATGGTGTTTCAAAATTACGCTCTTTATCCCCATCTCAATATTTATGATAATCTTGCTTTTGGTTTACGACGCAATTCGGCGACGGAGAGAAAAGACCAAACTAACTCCAGTTTTCTTGAAAGTGCTTTGACAGCAACAACTCGCCATTTGCCGCGGAGTCTGCGTTATCTCTCAGGGAAAGAGAAGGATGTGCGGGATCGAGTGAGATATGTTGCCAGTTTATTACAGATCGAATCTTTATTAAACCGTCTGCCCAAAGAGCTTTCTGGGGGGCAAAAACAGCGGGTGGCATTAGGGAGAGCGATCGCTCGTAACCCCCAAGTATTTTTGATGGATGAACCTTTGTCAAACCTGGATGCCAAACTACGTACCCAAACCCGTGCTCAAATTGTCAAGCTACAGCGTCAGTTAAACACCACCACGATTTATGTTACTCACGATCAGACAGAGGCAATGACTATGGGCGATCGCATTGCAGTGATGAATAATGGTCAAATTCAACAAATTGCTCCTCCCTTAGAAATCTACCAACAGCCCGCCAATCGCTTTGTGGCAGAGTTTATTGGCTCTCCACCGATGAATTTTTTAACGGTAGATTTAGTCCCGCCTTTAACCTTAATTAATCAAAACTTTACCCTCAAACTTCCTGAAAACTGGAAAAATACCCTCAAATCTAGTTCAATAAAATCATTAATTCTCGGTATTCGCCCCCAACATCTTGCTATAAGTATAGAAAGCGAATCCAGTATTCAGATCGAGGTAGATTTAGTCGAGGCATTGGGCAATGAAACTTATATCTCTGCCCATTTAACGGCACAGCCTGATACTATTTTAACGGTATGTCTGCCACCAGAACAGTCTGTAAAAATTGGCGATCGCCTTTGGTTAGCTATAGACATCAATCATATCCATCTGTTTACAGTTGATGACGGGCAAGCAATAGCCCGAAAATAAAGGGGCTTCGCCCCCGCTATAAGCTATAAGCTGTAAGCCCAATTATAAAGCTTAGAACTAACAGCTTTTTGATAAATCGTAAGTTGTAAATAATATATAACCATGATTAAAACACCAGACTGGGTTAAAAACGCCGTTTTCTATCAAATCTTTCCCGATCGCTTTGCTCGCAGTGAGTCTACCATTAAAGGACAGTGGCAAGCTTCTACCTATGAAGGCTGGGATGCGACTCCTACCTATCAAGGATATAAAGGGGGGAATCTTTGGGGCATCATTGATAAGTTAGATTACATCAAAGATTTGGGAGTTAACGCCATTTACTTCACTCCGATCTTCCAGTCTGCTTCCAATCATCGCTATCATACCCATGACTACTATCAAGTAGACCCCATGTTAGGGGGTAATGTGGCATTTGATGCCCTAATTAAAGCAGCCCATGAACAAGAGATTAAAGTAGTACTAGATGGTGTCTTTAATCATGCTAGTCGTGGCTTTTTCTTTTTTAACGATATTTTGGAAAATGGCCCCAATTCCCCTTGGTTAGACTGGTTCACGGTTCATGATTGGCCAGTATCGGCTTATGACGGTAGTAAACCAGCAAATTACCAAAGCTGGATCGGCGATCGCGCTTTACCTGAATTTAACCATGATAATCCCCAGGTCAAAGAATACATCATGCAGATAGCTGAATATTGGCTACACAAAGGGATTGATGGCTGGCGGTTAGATGTCCCCAATGAAGTCGATACCCCAGGGTTTTGGCAGGAATTTCGCGATCGCGTCAAGGCAGTAAACCCTGAAGCCTATATTGTGGGGGAGATTTGGGGGGATGCTACTCTCTGGCTAGACGGAACACAATTTGATGGAGTAATGAACTATCGCTTTACCGAACCTACTATTGCTTTCGTGGGGGGCGAAAATTACGATCCCCAATACTGTCAACATGAACTTCGCCCCTATCCTCCTATTTCGGGGACAGAATATGCGATTCGCATTGATGCTTTATTAAAACTCTATGATTGGGAGATCCAGCAGACTCAACTCAACTTATTAGACAGTCATGACACTCCCAGAATGCTAACCACGGTGAGGGAAGACAAAAGTAGTTTTATGTTATCCACTTTGCTGTTAATGACTTTTCCTGGTGCGCCAAGTATTTTCTATGGGGATGAAGTGGGCTTAACAGGGGGGAAAGATCCTGATTGTCGTCGCGTTTTTCCTGAACCCGAAACTTGGGATGTAGAGATTCTCAAGGGTTATAAAGAATTAATTGCTCTGCGTCACCAGTATGCAGCCTTACGCACAGGAACTTATAAAACTCTTTATGCCGATCAGTATTTATATGTCTTTGCTCGCATTTTAGACGAGCAAGAAGTAATTGTGGTAGTAAATGCTGGTAATGAACAGACTGACACAGTTTTTGTTGTCACCGAGTTAAAGTCTCAACCAGAAGATCTGGTGTATGGATCTGGAAGATTGAATTGGCAGAATACTCCTGAAGGGAAGAAATTAGAACTAATTATTCCAGGAAGAAGTGGTGCGATCATTAATTAAGTTAAAAAATACATAATTGGTGGTGAATTGGTGGCGAATTTGTGTCTCGGATTTTGACATAATCTTCTGCATTTAAACTATCAAACTTACATCCTTCGTTAGATTAAATCGGTAGGGCGATCGCCTTACACTAATGGCAATGTAAAATAGGTAATGTCAAAATCCATGTCCCAAACCCCAAAGCTTACTCAAGAAGAAATCAGATTACAGCAAGATCGAGAACGTAAAGCTTATTGGCGCAGGTGGGGTTGTTATTTGAGTAACCGTCAATGGGGAACAGTAAGAGAAGACTATAGCGCCGATGGTTCGGCATGGGATGATTTTACTTTTGAACAATCTCATTATCGAGCATATCGTTGGGGTGAAGATGGCATTGCAGGTATTTCTGATAATCACCAACGGTTATGTTTTTCCTTAGCAATGTGGAATGGTAACGATCCTTTTTTAAAAGAGAGACTATATGGTTTAACTAATACTCAAGGGAATCATGGGGAAGATGTTAAGGAATATTATTTTCACTTAGATAATACGCCGACTCATTCCTATATGAAATTTCTTTATAAATATCCCCAGAAAGCATTCCCCTACTGGCAATTAGAACATGAAAACCAAAAGCGAGGCTTAAAAGATCGAGAATTTGAACTATTGGCAACGGGGATTTTTGATGACGATCAATATTTTGATATCACTGTTGAATATGCCAAACAAAGTGATGAAGATATTTTAATTTACATCCAGGTAACAAATCGGGGTGCTGAAACCGCAACTATACATTTGCTGCCTACTCTCTGGTTTCGTAACATTTGGTCGTGGGGTTATGATGTCGAAAAACCTAAATTAAAAATAGGCGATCGCTTAAAAAACTATAGTGTAATTGAATCAAACCATCCCCATTTAGGCAAAAGATGGTTATATTGCGCCCAACAGCCGACATTATTGTTTACTGAAAATAATACCAATCAGCAGCGTCTATCTTGTGAGGAAAATGATTCCCCCTATGTCAAAGATGCCTTTCATCAATATGTAGTAGAGGGAAAACAAGATGCAGTCAACCCCGATAATATGGGTACTAAATTTGCTGCTTACCATACCCTAGAAATAGTTGCAGGAGAAACTAGGGGAATACAATTAAGACTATCTAACAAGGAAGATCTAGAAACTCCTTTCGGACAATCATACAACGACATATTTCAAGTACGGCAACAAGAAGCAGACGAATTCTATCAGCGTGTATCTCCCCATCAAAAAAGTCTGGAATTACAAAATGTCGAACGTCAGGCATTTGCGGGGATGCTCTGGAATAAACAGTATTATCATTATGTAGTGGATACATGGCTAGAGGGAGATCCCGCCCAACCTAAACCATCAGAATCTCGCAAAGAAGGTACAAATAGTAATTGGATACATCTCCACACCGATGATGTGATTTCCATGCCAGATAAGTGGGAATATCCCTATTTCGCAGCTTGGGATCTAGCTTTTCATATGATACCCCTTGCTGCGATCGATCCTGATTTTGCCAAGAAACAGTTAGAACGTCTTACCCGCGAGTGGTACATGCATCCCAACGGACAAATGCCAGCTTATGAATGGGATTTTGATGGGGTAAATCCTCCTGTCCATGCATGGGCAGTATGGCGTGTCTATACTATTGAACAAGAGATATATGGGCGTTCAGATAAAAAGTTTCTCGAACGAGTATTCCAAAAGTTGCTACTTAACTTTACTTGGTGGGTAAATCAACATGACGATAACAATAATAATGTCTTCCAGGGTGGTTTTCTCGGTTTAGATAATATTGGCGTATTTAATCGTGGCGGCGACTTACCCACGGGAGGAAAACTATCCCAATCTGATGGTACTGGCTGGATGGCAATGTATTGTCTAGACTTGCTCACCATTGCCTTAGAGTTAGCCCAGGATAACGACATTTACGAAGATATTGCCAGCAAGTTTTTTGAACACTTCCTTTATATCGTTGATGCCATCAACCACATGAGTACAGAGGGAACAGATCTTTGGAATGAACAAGATGGTTTTTATTACGATGTACTGCATTTA
Organism: uncultured Pleurocapsa sp.; assembly: GCA_938015355.1. GTDB lineage: Bacteria > Cyanobacteriota > Cyanobacteriia > Cyanobacteriales > Xenococcaceae > Waterburya. The sequence goes on along the minus strand of CALLPS010000461.1, from coordinate 1,465 downwards.
CCCAACGGTGAAAATATAGATCTAAAAGTTCGTTCAATGGTTGGCTTGATTCCTCTATTTGCCGTAACTATGATTGAGCAAGAAACCCTCGATCAACTACCAGCATTTAATAGCAGAGTTGAATGGTTTATTAATGAACGTCCTCAATTGAGTCGCAATCTCGCCTGTATGAAAAGCTGCGATAATGACTCTCTCCGTCTTCTAGCAATTGTTGATGAAGATCGTTTACGTCTCTTGTTGGAAAAGATGTTAGATGAAACAGAATTTCTGAGTGACTATGGTATTCGTTCAGTTTCTAAATATCATCAAGAACATCCTTATACTTTTGATACCAATGAAGAAACCTATGAAGTAGCCTATGAACCTGCTGAATCTCCTAGTAAAATGTTCGGTGGTAATTCTAATTGGCGAGGACCCATTTGGTTTCCTGTAAACTATCTATTAATAGAATCTCTGCAAAGATTTGATAATTATTACGGCGATAATTTTAAAGTTGAATGTCCTATGGGTTCTGGCAATATGATGACTCTGGGGGAAGTTGCAATAGAATTAGAAAGACGTTTGATTAATATCTTTTTACCTCAAAACAATGGGAAAAGACCAGTATTTGGGGATTTTACTAAATTTCAAACTGATGATAACTGGAAAAATTTATTACTATTTAACGAGTATTTTCATGGTGATGAAGGTGCTGGTTTGGGTGCATCCCATCAAACAGGTTGGACAGGTTTAGTTGCTAAGTTAATTATGCAAAGAAGTAAATATAGTGAGCAATAAGCAGTCACGCATTTAATTTGCTTATTCTGGCAGACGGGGGACCCTAAAGGATTTCCGTGCATGACGTTGCCCTAAAGGATACACCTTCGGATATGCCCTTGTCCTAAAGGATACCGCTTCGCATATGGCTTGTCCTCGAATGGGGGTATACCGCGACCCATAAGCTTCGCGTCACTGGGGGAAAGGGTGACTGGGAGAGGGTTTAACTGTTTTCCACCCAATTTAAAAAGAATGCAGTTTAAATGCACATCAGCTTAAGCAACGATTAGGTAATTGAGATCGAGATCGTTTTTGTTAATGATTAACGGGACTTAAACAAATTTGGGACTTAAAATAGGATAAAATGCTGACAATAGATAGTTTTTACGTCATCATTATTGGCGATCGCTATTATGAGAGAAACTACCCTCAATGGATAGTTGATACTTATTCCCAGAGAAACTGGGTGGAAGTATTTTACAGAGAAGCGAAGGGTTGGTTAGGATAAAAGAATATCAAGTTAGAGAGAAAAAGAGTTTAAAAAGCATTTTATTTTGGTATTTTGTGCTTATACTTTTATCCTTTGGCATAAGCTCACTGGAGGCTTAAGAAGACATTGGGCTAATAAACCTTTAAATACTTTTCCTGAAGCTTTAGAGGCATTTTGTACCGCTATGTCTTACCGTTTTGTCCTAAAGGATTCCTAAAG
>CALLPS010000460.1 GCA_938015355.1 uncultured Pleurocapsa sp. | reverse complement strand
CATCTAAACCAACTTTTTCAGGAGCAATATCATTATCTGCTGCTGCTTTTGCCACAGCTACTTTTCCTGAGCTTTTTGCTTTATCTTCTTCTTTTTTACCAAAAAGTTTTCCTAGAAAACCCATAATATTATTTCCTCTTGATTAATTCTCAAAGCGCATAGTAAATATTCTTGCACCTGCTGGCAGTATAAAATCAGCAAGCACAAACTACTCCAGAACTAATAAAGACTTTAGATTCAATCTTAACTCAGATTTTTTTATTCATTTCACCAAGGTATTTCTGTAAATAAGGGGAAAAAACTTCATAAATCAAGGTTAGTGGTTGACAATCATGCCAAAATAGATAGTGACGACCCCAAAGGGGGGCTTCTTGTCCAAATGCTGACTCTAGCTCAGGACAATGACCACAATAAACTCCTCTCACATCTCGATACAGCTCAGTGTGTAAATTTGCTAGACTCCGCCAGACAGGTAGGGAACGATTTTGTAGATAATCATCCACATGACTGCCATTCCACCAAGAGGCTGCATATGCCAATCTTTGCCCCGATGCCGTACGCAACCATACTTGTCTTCTCAATCTAGGCTCGGTAATAGCGGCAATCTCTTCTGGTGCACCATCATCTTGTTTGCCAATCAAGGACATGTCGATCACATCCACCTCAGTAGGCTCCCCCGTAAGTAACTGCAATAAATGAGTCGGAGAGCCATCTCCCAGTAAAAGCATTTGCCAAGTAGGGGATAGCTGGGAATGGGGTAGTCCCTGCTGTACCGTTGTTTTATCTCCCGACCAAGTTGGCTTCAGAGAATGCCAGCTACCAGGAGTGGTGTACAGATTGAATGGTTGAGTTGCAGTCACGTTCAGTTACAAAACTTTATTATTGTTAATGAAGATCGTAACGTTCTTTGTCGGAAATTTCTCGTTTTTACAGAAATTTTAGTTAGATTTCATGGCACTTGATGGAATTTAAACTCAGATGTTGATGCTGCTCATAAACTAGCCTAATTCCCTGAAAGACTAAATCATGGTCAACTATGGTCTCTTCGGTGAAATCAGGAAACTGCTGGTGTAGATATTGAAACAATAGGTTCCCATCTCCTCCTGTGAAAATTACTTGACTATCAGGAAATTGTTGACGCCAATTAATAATGTAGCTATGAATTCCTGCGATCGCTGTATAAATAATACCACTAGCGATCGCCTGTTTTGTATCTAATGCCCAACGAGGAGGTAAAGTATCAGGAAGTTGTATTTCTGGTAAGGCGTTGGTTTTTTGGGAGAGGGTAAGTAATTGCGATCGCAATCCAGGTAAAATTGCCCCGCCCATAAGTTTGCCCTGGGCATCAACTCCAGTAAAGGTAAGGGCTGTCCCCCCATCGATTACCAAACAGGCTTGATGACAATTTGCGATCGCTCCCGAAATTGCCAACGCGCGATCGACTCCCATAGTAGGATAGATATTAGTCAATTTGATGTCTTTCAAGCTAATTAAAGTTAAATTGCGATATTTGTGCCAACTATCTATTTGATGAGACACCACCGAAGCCAAATATACAGGAAGGTTGTCCCAACCTCGCTTAATTAAATTACGACATAAGAATAACTGGGGTAGTTGATGTGGTTGGACTGTATTTCTTATATGGGGAGTATCCCAAGTTTCGATTAACATGTGTTGTCTAAACCAGGCCCAGTGTAGCCTGGAATTACCAACAGCTAATGCTAACCAGTTATATTCATTGTGCACTTAAAATTTTTTAGATACTCTTTTACACGATTATCTTGACATATTCTTGAGATTAGTTTGCATTAGAGTTTACAATATTAGTAATTCAGTAATCAATCAATGGATAACCCGATAGAGCGAGTGCGCATTTCCAAAACGGCTGAAGATCAGTTAGTTCAACTCAAGCGTCACACCAAAATTAAACAATGGAATATTCTTTGTCGCTGGGCTTTTTGTCGTTCTCTTGCTGAACCTAGTATTCCTTCCCCTGTGCCCATCAAGACTGATAGCAAAGTAGAAATTGCCTGGACTGTTTTTGGTGGAGAAATCGCAGATATCTTGTTAGTTTCTCTTAAACAAAGATGTTATCAAGATCAATTGGGACTAGATAATGACACCCTCAAGGAACAGTTTACTCTTCATTTACATCGTGGAATAGGATATTTGGCTGGAGACGGTAAAATAAAACAGATTGAAGATTTAGTAGCAATAAGATCTGTCTAGCCATTTATATGAATGGAGTATATGAATGGAGACTATATTAGACCGACATCTTGCACGCCTTACAAAATAACTTAATCATTAACCAATAGACTCACATTCCCAGAAAATAGTAGAGTTTAGTAGAGTTAAATCTGTTTCGATTGACCAATGGTCATCGGTTGCCAAGAGTAACCAGAACACGATAGAACAACTAAATCTTAATAGCTATTAAATAAGGGTAATTTGATGTACCAAGGAAGTATAAAAGAGTTACATCAGCAGTTAGTTAGCAAAGAACGTTCGGCAGTAGAAATTGCCCAAGCTACTTTAAAACAGATTGAAACGGTCGAACCAAAAGTTAAAGCGTTTCTGGCTGTGACTGCTGATCAAGCTTTAGCCACCGCTAAAGAAGTTGATGCCAAAATTGCCGCAGGAGAATCCCTCGGAATGTTGGAGGGAATTCCTTTAGGTGTCAAAGACAATATGTGTACCAAAGGGATTAAAACCACCTGCGCATCCCAAATTTTGGCTAATTTCGTCCCTCCTTATGAATCTACCGTTACTCAGAAACTAAAGGATGTGGGAATGATCGTCGTCGGGAAGACTAACCTGGATGAGTTTGCCATGGGAAGTTCTACCGAGAACTCTGGCTATCAAACCACCGCTAATCCTTGGGACTTAGAACGGGTGCCAGGAGGTTCTTCTGGGGGGTCAGCAGCAGCGGTAGCGGCAGGAGAATGTGTCGTTTCCTTAGGTTCGGATACAGGAGGCTCTATTCGCCAGCCAGCCTCTTTTTGTGGGGTTGTGGGATTAAAACCAACTTATGGTTTAGTATCTCGTTTTGGCTTGGTTGCTTATGCCTCTTCTCTGGATCAGATTGGTCCTTTTTCTCGTACTGTAGAAGACTCGGCAATTTTATTAAATGCGATCGCAGGATATGATCAGAATGACTCTACTAGCCTTAAGGTAGATATTCCCGACTATACTCAATATCTGCAACCTGAATTAAAAAAAGGTTTAAAAGTAGGAATTATTACGGAAACTTTTGGAGAAGGTTTAGATTCAGTCGTTGCGGAGACAGTAAAAAAAGCCATTTCCCAATTAGAAGCATTAGGGGCAGAAGTTAAAGAGATTTCCTGTCCTCGTTTTCGCTATGGTTTGCCTGTTTACTATATGATCGCCTCTTCTGAGGCATCTGCTAACCTGGCTCGTTATGATGCGGTTAAATATGGTATCAGAGAAGAATCAGAAAACTTGCTAGAGATGTATACCAATACACGTGCATCTGGCTTTGGTGCGGAAGTTAAACGCCGCATCATGTTGGGTACTTATGCTCTTTCCGCAGGATATTACGATGCTTATTATCTCAAAGCGCAGAAGGTGCGTACTCTGATTAAACAAGACTTTGATCAAGCCTTTAACGATGTTGATGTCTTAGTATGTCCGACGGCACCTTCCACCGCATTTAAAGCAGGGGAAAAAACCGATGATCCTTTGGCGATGTATCTTTCTGACTTAATGACCATTCCCGTTAACTTGGCAGGTTTGCCTGGAATTAGTATTCCCTGTGGTTTTGATAGCCAAGGTTTACCTATCGGGTTACAGCTAATTAGTAATGTATTGCGGGAAGATGTGCTATTTCATACTGCCCATGCTTATGAACAAGCAACAGAATGGCATAAAAAGCAACCCAAGCTTTGAAGGGATGAGGGATAAGGGATGAGGGATGAGGGATGAGGGATGAGGGATAAGCGCGAAGTTGCGTTGCGGGGGTTCCCCCCGTTGAGCAAACTTCGTAAGAAGGGATGAGGGATAAGCGCGAAGTTGCGTTGCGGGGGTTCCCCCCGTTGAGCAAACTTCGTAAGAAGGGATGAGGGATAAGGGATAAGGGATGAGGGATAAGGGATGAGGTAGGGATAAGAACTAGCGGATATTTTTTTTGATACTTACTATATTGAGGCTAGTCTACTCCCTGCCCCCTCCCTCTGCTTTCCTTACTAGATCTCGTCGGGAATGACCCATTTTGGTGGCTCAGATAGCTTTTTCATACGGGCTATCTCTGCCATTTCTATCATTTTGTCTAAGGAAGTATTTTTAATAAATTGAGAGGCTTGATTTTGGTATTCTTCATTCTGAGAGCGATCTTCTGAAACTCCACCATTAGAAGAATCTGCCTCGCAGTTTACTTGATCGGGATTCATGTTTTCATTCTAGAATTCATCTCTAAGCATTTTAGCATTGCAGTATTTCTATTCCGCAAACAAAAGGAAGTAGCAAGTAGCAATTAGCAATTAGCAATTAAGATATCATCTCTAGTTTCAAGTTAATGAAATAGTGGCTTTATTTACGCTTCAGTCAACTAGTTAACCCAAAGTTTTGAGTGCTGATTAACTCAGTAAATCTAAGCATGGGTTCAGAAAAAGACCATAGTTGAAAAGATAATCTTGGATTATAACTAGAGTTATTCTATTATTTTTTGAGTTGAGTCTAAAGTAAATAGACTGACTATTATGCATCTAGCTTTAATCTACTTTTTTGCAATTATTTTTTCGATTATATTTATCTTTGCAGGGATAGTTTTCTGGGTTCCTCAGCGATACTTTTGGTTCTGTATGAGCTGGACAATTCTATTTTGCTTGTCGCTATTTGCTGTTAAAAAATTAGCAGTAGTTCATTAAATTTCAATTATCTACGTAATCTTTACTTAAAGTGCGATCGCCATAAGGAGAATTTCTGAAAACTTTATTAACTTTGTCCCTTTTATAACCATCTAGCAGAAAAATTAGAAGGTAAATAAATTAAGTCTAATCAAATGCCAGAAAGGAAAAGAATTGGTATTTTAACCAGCGGCGGCGACTGCGCGGGTTTGAATGCGGTGATTCGGGCGGTAACTCGCTGTGCGGTTAATGTATATGGTTGGGAAGTATTAGGAATTTGTAAGGCAACCCACGGCTTGATGACTCGTCCTCCTGAAGCAATGCCTTTAGATGTAACTCAGGTGGATAGTCTCCTAACGATGGGAGGGACAATTTTAGGCACAACCAATAAAGGCGATCCTTTTGCTTTTCCCATGCCCGATGGTACTTTGAGCGATCGCTCTAACGAGATTATTGAAGGATATCGACAGCTAGATTTAGATGCTTTGATCGGGATTGGAGGGGATGGCAGTTTAGCTATTCTGCGGAAGTTAGCCCAGCAGGGAGGAATTAATTTGGTTGGTATTCCCAAAACCATTGATAATGACGTGGGAATCACAGAACGTTCTATTGGTTTTGATACAGCGGTTAATATTGCCACCGAAGCCATTGATCGCCTACACTTTACTGCTGCCAGCCATAGCCGAGTTATGGTGGTCGAAGTTATGGGCAGAGATGCAGGACATATTGCTCTTAACGCGGGCATTGCAGGGGGAGCGAACATGATTATGATTCCTGAAATTCCCTATAAGATTGAAAATATTTGCCAGCATATCAAGAAAAGACAAGCCCGAGGACAAGATTACTCCATTGCCGTGGTTTCGGAAGCTGTATGTACTGAATCGGGAGATATTTTAGAAGAGGGACATTTTGCCGATTGCCGTTTAGGGGGCATTGGTCAATATCTAGCGGAACAAATTACCCAAAAAAGCGGTGCGGAAACTAGAGTAACTGTTCTCGGTCATACTCAACGGGGGGGGATCTCCTCTCCTTTGGATCGTATCTTGGCATCTGCTTTTGGCGTAGCCGCAGTAGATTTAATTGCAGAGGAAAAATATGATCGCATGGTGGCTTGGCAAGATCGACAGGTGACAAGTATTCCCATTGCCGATGCCATCAAAGATTATCGTGCTGTTGATCCAGAAGATACCTTGGTTAAAACCGCCAGAGGTTTAGGCATTTGCTTAGGAGATTAAATGAGCTTGATCTCCCAAGGAGAATTCAGCAGTTTTAGAAGTAGCTAAATTTGCTTGCTGGGGTTAATCTTCCCAAGTTTGCAAATAGTTCAGAGCTAATTCTGCTGGAGTATCGTTTTTGAGCGTAATCTTCTGGTTAAACAAATATCTTATCAAATCCAAGTTTTTCAACTAGCCCTAGTTAACGGTATAGGTAATCTCTTCAACCTGTCCTGGTGCACCCAAAACCTTTTGTTGTTCATTATTAAAAGTAATAACGACTCCACCCGCGTTACCTGCCCGAATAGTCACTTCTTGTTTGCCAGTCCATTGACGCTGAGTGCCTTGAGGCAGAATACCCTCAAAAGCTAGCTTGCCATCTACCATCACTTTGAGCCAGCATCTTTCCTGTAAATTAATCCCGACGCTCACTGTTTCTGAGTTACTTGACTGAGAAATAAATTGGGGTACGGCGACTGGCGGATTTACTGGAGTTGTCGTTTTCGATGCTTCTGATGCTACTTCTGGATTTGCAATCGGGCTTGAGGATGGCGTTTGATTAATAATCACAGGGCGCTCGACTAAAGTAGTAATGCCCTTAACCGAAAGAATTACCAAAAAAATATACAATAAATACAAATGGAGCGATCGCAATTGAAAATTGAGCCAATATCGACGACGATTTTTGGGAGAAGAATCAGTATTTTCTGGAGAATTAGTCTTCGGCTCCAACTCGAAGCGAATTTCTGGAGCTCCAATCTCCTGGGCGAATTTAGCTACTAAAGCTTGGATATAGAAAGGTTCGGGAAGGGCGTTAATATCTCCCGTTTCAATTGCCCCTAGTAACCGTTTGGAAATGAGGGTATTGGCAGCAACAGTATCTAGAGAGATATTTTTCGCAATCCGAATCTGGTTGAGATTGATTCCTATATCCTGTAATTTTTGTTGTTGATCAGTCGTTAAATTATGGTTTTTCATTTAAACTGCGCTCCCAGATTATGCAGTTCCTGGGGAAAATTTGCCTGTGCAAGAATTTTGTAAAAAGTTGATTTCACTTGATTTAAGATGTCGATATTGACCTGGATCAAGTTCCCCTCCCTTAGCTCTATCCAAGGTAATCGATCCAATCGCAATTCGATGTAGCTGTTGTACCTGATAACCAAGTTGTTGTGCTACACGACGTATTTGTCGATTTCTGCCCTCGGTCAAAACTATTTTTAGAGTTGTGAATGTTTTATCAGATTTTACTAACTTGATTTCGGCGGGTAAAGTCTTTTTCCCCTCTAGCATTACGCCCTTTCGCCAATGGGCTAAATCTTTGCTCCGAGGAGGACGATCTAACTTAACATGGTATGTCTTCGGCAGATGATAACGAGGGTGAGTTAATCCTAAAGTCAACTGACCATCATTGGTTAAAATTAAAGCTCCACTAGAAGCAAAATCTAATCTGCCCACAGGATGAATTCCCATTCCCCGTCTCAAATTTACTGATAATAAATCGATTACCGTAGAACGATGTTGAGGATCGTCACAGGTAGAAACAACTCCTATTGGCTTATTTAACAACAGATATACTAGCTGAGGACGATTAGTATTGGTAACTGTTTTGCCATCTACTTGAAGTAGATCAGCAGTTAAATCAACCTTGTCCCCTAATTTTGCTGTATGTCCGTTGATCTGAACTCTACCCTCAATCATCATTTTTTCTGCTTTGCGCCGAGAGGCAATTCCCCACTGGGACAAAACTTTTTGGATTCGTTCAGCCATTAGAAACATTCTTACTTGCAATGTAGACTTTAATTTTACAAAAAAAGTAGTACTCTTCTATAGCGAGTAAGCTAGTCATAGACTGCCCAAAATCAAGGGATAAAGTATCAGTGAATTTCTGGTGTTATTGATATTCAACATGAATTGATAATTGATTCTTTTTAGCAATCAATCAAACCAATGTAGGGAACAGACAATAGAGTGAGATAATTTATTTTATTTCCAGTAACTATTTACTATCTGTTAACTTTCTCCTTAGTAGTGAAAATATTTTAGTTACAGTTATTGATAATTAGACTCTGGTGGTCAGGAGGTTCGGTACAATTGAAATACTTAATCGGCGAAATAACCGCAATAATTAGCCAAATAGATAAATATTCAAAGTTTATGTTTGATTTTGAACCTCTTTTCCAATTTTCTCGGCATTATTGTGTCGCAATTTGCTCTTTTTTAGTACCAGCTAACTTAATTACCACTATTTTGACTGTAGTATTGGTAGTTAGAGGAGAATCCTTATCCAAGATGCTGTGGTCAAAAGGAACCGCTTCAGTTTTTGCGATCGCATTATTTCTTCATGTTTCTACCTGGTTCATGATTGGCATTGTCACCCCTGTTACCTTTATTTTATTTGGGCTAGGAACAACCTGTTTGATTATCAATATGTTGGCGGTGGCTTATCGGCAAGAAATTGCTCAATTACTCGCTAGTAGAGTTATTCCTCCCCTGACCTGATAGATTAAATACTAGATGAAATATTATTTGTTTTAGTATTAGAAAATTGTGAGCGATCGCCGAATCGGATTTTTTACCAGATTCTCCATTAGTTTGGTTCTCTTTTGCAGCCTCTTATCTCTTTCTGCTTGTAATCCACCCCAGAGAGTAAGTGCCCAAGAGAGAATGTTTCGTGACTTCACCTTGGAGTTTATTGATCAGTACGAGATCCCCAAGGTATCTTATAAAGATACATTAGTTGGTGGATTGTCGGCGATCGCCTATAATCGAGAACAGGATCTTTTCTATGTCTTGTCGGATGATCGCAGTCGAAAATCTCCTGCCCGTTTTTATAGTTTTAAATTGGGAATCGAACAAACCACCGATGCTCAAATCAAGATCGCTAGTTTTGAACCTCAAGATGTCACATTGCTACACAACGAAGCAGGGAAAAAATATCCTAAAGGGGAAATTGATCCTGAAGGGTTAACTATTTCTCCCAGAAATACAATTTTTATCTCTAGCGAAGGCAATCCGACTCAGGATATTGCACCCTTTATTGCTGAATTTGAATTAGAAACGGGTCAGAAACTATCCGATCTCCGTTTACCCCAACGTTTCTTACCTGGAGACTCTTCTCAGCCCCAAGGAATTCAGGAAAATTTAGCTTTTGAATCTTTAACCATTAATCGGATTGGGTTACCAGAAGATCCTTTTCGACTATTTACCGCGACGGAATCGGCACTATTACAAGACGAATCCTTTGAAGGAGAAGAACAATCAAGGATTCGTTTTCTCCACTATGTGATCAATCCTGTGGGGAATCCAGTTTTACTCGCCGAGCATTTATATCTGCTTGATCCCGCCCCTATTGAAGTGATTTCCAACGGATTAACCGAATTACTCGCACTACCCAAAGAAGGTTATTTCCTGAGCTTAGAGAGAACCTATGGCTTTACAGGGGCAGGGGCAAAATTATTCCAAGTAGTCATTGGGAATGCTACCGACACTTCTAATATTGTCAGTCTTAAAGGAAATATAGCTCAGGTTCAACCTCTACAAAAACAACTATTGTTTGATTTACAAGATTTGGGTATCTACTTAGATAACCTTGAAGGGATGACCATCGGACCTCAATTACCAGATGGTAGTCGTAGTTTGTTGTTAATTAGTGATGATAATTTTAACGATGAACAAATTAGTCAGTTACTCTTATTTCGTTTAGTTGAGAATAAATGAAAATAGTAGATATGGCGACATGTTGAACGGGAAAGTAAAGCTAGAATTTTATAAACATATTTTAGATAATTAAACCTTTAATATTTGCAGTCATGGTAAGTGCCTCAACTAAATCTAAATCTCAGCCGAACAAGTCAAAAAACATTTTATCAGCATCAGAATTAAAGGTTTTTAATGAACGTTCTAATAAAAACGGATTAATTCAATTATTCAAACATCTCGGTGTAATGGCTATCAGTGGTTATTTATGGCTAACTCCTCACAACTGGTTAGTTAGAATACCCGCTTTAATCATCTATGGTTTTAGTTTGGCTGCTATGTTTGCCGTGGTACACGAATGTTGTCACCGCACTGCTTTTGCTAATAATCGCCTAAACGACATCGTTGCTTGGTGGGGAGGTGTTTTATCTGGCTATAACAGTACCTTTTATCGTCGCTATCATAAATGGCATCATCGTTACACCCGCATAGAAGGCAAAGATCCAGAACTCGAAGATCCTGAACCAAGTAATATATTAGAATATATCGCAGAAATCAGCGGTTATAACTGGTGGTTGGGCAAATTACAAACCCATTATCGAGTAGCGACAGGAAAGCTAGATAATATGCCTTATATTGCGGAAAATGTCAGAGATGAGGTCATAAGATCTAACCGTTTGCAGTTAGCTGTTTATGGTGTTGCGATCGCATTTTCTATTGCAGTCAGACAACCTTGGTTTATTACTTACTGGCTATTACCTCTAGCTGTAGGACAAACTATTCTACGCTTTATTTTACTCGCTGAACATACAGGATGCACTAAAGATAATAATCCTTTCGCCAATACCCGCACTACATTAACTTGGTTTCCTTTACGGATGATGATGTGGAATATGCCTTTTCATGCAGAACATCATCTTTATCCTTCTATGCCTTTTCATGTCTTGCCCCAAGCACATCAAGAGTTAAAAGAACATTTTACAGTTGTTGATAATGGTTATTTAAAAGTAAATCAAAAAATAGTTTCTTCTTTCTGATTATTTTAGATGAATCAAAATATAAATCATTTTGCGATCGCAAATTTATCTCTACAATGCGGGGTAACATTACCCAAGGCAAATATTGTTTACAAAACCTATGGTGAGTTAAATAATGATCGCTCCAACGTTATCCTATATCCCACTTCTTACGGTGCGCAACACACAGATATCGAATGGTTAATAAACCCCAAAAGTATTCTCGATCCGAGTCAGTATTTTATTATCATTCCTAATATGTTTGGGAATGGTTTATCTACTTCTCCCAGTAATTGTTCAGACTGTAAACTAGCAGAATCGGGTTTTTACTTTACCCATTTAGATAATGTAAATGCTCAAAAACAGTTACTAGATAGTTTGGGAATAGAAAAACTGGCTTTAGTCTATGGTTGGTCAATGGGGGCGCAACAAGCATATCATTGGGGTGCATTATATCCCGATCAGGTTAATCGCATTGCTGCCATTTGTGGTACTGCCAAAACTACCGATCATAATAAAATATTCTTACAAAGTTTGCGTACTGCCCTAACAGCCGATCCTGCTTGGAATGGGACTAAATTTGAAGCTATCCCAGATAGAGGTTTTATAGCTTTTGCTCGCATTTATGCAAGCTGGGCAGCGTCTCAGGCTTACTATCGCCAAGGCATATATTATCAGTTTGGTTATGATTCCTTAGAAGATTATTTAGTTAGAGGTTGGGAGGTTAATTATCGTCAACGAGATCCGCATAATTTGTTGGCAATGATTGACACCTGGTTACATTGCGATGTGAGTAATAATTCTACTTACCAGGGAGACTATGAAAAGGCATTAAAGTCAATTACTGCTAAAACTTTAGTGATGCCTTCAACCACAGATTTATATTTTACTCCCGAAGACTGTAAAGCCGAAGCCAATCTAATTTCTAATCCGAAATATTTACCGATTCCTTCCATCTGGGGACATCGGGCGGGAAATCCCTATCAAAATCCTGAAGACGAAATATTTATTAAAAAAGCAATTCAGATAATACTAAATCCGCTTGGGCTTTGGTAGTGTTTAATTTATTCATAATAGTTTTTCCCTGAAATTTAGAATAACTATTACTTATTATTTATTACTTATTACTTATTACTTATTACTTATTACTTATTACTTATTACTTATTATTTATTACTTATTATTTATTACTTATTACTTATTACTTATTACTTATTACTTATTACTTATTACTTATTACTTATTACTTATTACTTATTACTTATTACTTATTACTTATTACTTATTACTTATTACTTATTACTTATTACTTATTACTT
>CALLPS010000459.1 GCA_938015355.1 uncultured Pleurocapsa sp. | reverse complement strand
ACTTGGTCAAAAAATGCCTCGGACACTCCAATGCCTAAGATATGACCAATTTCATGCAGAGATAAACTCAAGAAATCTTGTTGATCAAAAGGAATATCATCATCGGTGCGAGGAGTATCATCAAAGAAAAAATTATCCCCTGCTGCCTGATTAAACTCGATCTTGCCTAACCAAGGTTCAAAATCATCTCCTTCAATCCGTTCTTGGCGATCGCTTCCTACTGTAAAATTAGCCGAGAATGTTCCACGAGCTAAAAAATTTTCATTAGAACTTAGATTCGTATAGGAAGCAAAGATTAGTAAATCATCAATAGGTTCATCTAAGATAATTTCTTGCGGAGTATTATTGATAGTTAAAGAAAAAGTTTCTCCAGCAGGGATAGTTGCAAAATCATCCTGGATATAAGAACTCCAAATATCTCCAGCCTGTTCTAAAATAGCTCTTCTTTCTGGAGTAAAGAAATTAGATTCATCAAAGCGATAGTCAAACTCAATATCAAAGCTCATGATACTTATCGTAATGTTTGTAGTTGTTTTATAAAAAACTTAATTTACTTTATTTAGTTAACAACTAATCATATCCTGTATTTTACATTGGCAAAATGTCAATGCTTTTTTATAATTACTCAACAAAATAAATGAGTTGTAGATCAGATATTAGTCATCTACAAGATAAAAATCATTATTCATACTTAACTCTGAGTTGCTCTTATTTAAATTTTAATAGAAGATTGTACTGAAACCTATTTTGATATTGATTTGATCTCTGTATTTACAACTAAAAAAAGTCCTTGTGTATTTCAAAATACGTTGAATATACTGGATTAATCCGTAACAATAACCATCTTTATTTTATAATATTGAGCTTTCAAGAAATGTAGAGTATAACAGCAGAAGTGTGATCTAATAACTTGCAAATATCAATTAAATAAATTATCCAATAGTCAATATTCTAATTAAATATCAGCAAAATAACTTTATTTTAAAAGTGATACTTTTGATATTTGAGGTGGGTAACATATTGATTTATGGTAAGTATCTTTATCCCTGTTCCTATGAGTTTATGCGTATATTAATTTTTGCTTGCTCTACTGTACTATTTTTGCCATTTATGAGTTTAAAAGCTCTAGCAAATCCACTTAGTACATCTCAAGAATCTACCAATCTTGACCCAATTGAAACAACCTCAACATCTAATGATGATTTGACTATTACTGCTGAAAACTCTTGGAACAGCAACAGCAATAATGATGATAGTGATGTTGAAGAGGTTAAATTTAAGCTACAAGATATCAGCCAACGTAACTTTACTCCTAGTCGCGGTATCCCTAGTCTAACTATTGCCAATCCCTATGGTTTTGGTGCAGATCGCGGATTCTATACTGGTCTTAGTTACCAGACGGATACTCGTGGTGGATTAGATGGTGAAAACGACGGCGATGCTACCTGGGGTTTTGGCGTAGGTTTAGGTAATGCCCAAAAAGCTATTGGTGCAGAACTTAGCTACAATTTTGCCAGTTTTGGTCAGAATGGACGGGATTTTGGCTCAGGTGGTTTCAATCTCAAACTTCACCGCAAAGTAGCTCAAGGATGGGGAGTTTCCGCTGGTTGGAACAGCTTTTTGTCCATCGGTGACGACAACGATCTAGATGATTCTTTGTATCTTTCAACTACCAAAATTTTCCGCACCAGAGAAAATCTCAATTCCGCTTTCAGTCGAGTGGGGGCAACTATCGGCATTGGTAATGGTCAATTCCGTAGTGAAGACGATATTTTTGATAATAATGAGGCTGTCAATGTCTTTGGTAGCCTGGCTTTTCGAGTGGCAAGACCCGTTAGCTTGATCACGGAATGGACAGGACAAGATTTGGCGATGGGCTTATCAGTATCTCCTTTTCGGACTGTACCTTTAACCATTAATCTCAGTGCGAGGGACATTGCTGGGGCGGGAGATGGAGCGCGTTTCATTTTCGGCGTTGGCTCAGGACTGTAATCGTAAATATTTTTTAAGGTCAATTGATAATGCAGAATAAGCAATTATTGTGGCTAGGTTCATTAGTCACAGTAGGAATAATCGCGACATCATCATCTGTCGTCGCACAAACTAATCAATCCGATGTTTCTGGAGGGCAAACCTTCAGTGCCCTTGCCGTTGGTGTTGATGGTATTAACGGGAATGGTTTTTACAATGCTATCCAGTTTGATCCAGCCACCAGTACCTTTTATGGCGGTGCTTTGGGAAATCCAATCTCTTTTAAATCTTTGATGCCTGGTGGCTCAGATTCTATTGGCAGAGGAGATCCTAACGGCTCTAGCACTATTGGTGCTGTTGATTGTTCGGGAAAAGACTGTATCGGTGAGGGAAAACCACAGAAAATATCTCTTGATGATCTTGCTGAAGTATTGGGAGAAAACTTAGAACAGTCTTTGGACAATCTAGCCGCAATTGAAAATGAATCGGCGATCGCCAATGCGGGACCAAGAAGAATTGTCAGAAGAAGCTCTCTCAATAATATCCAAGCCTGTGGTTGTGATCCAACAGAGCCCAGACGTATCTCCCGTAACCCTGAATTAGAAAAACTAGCCGCTTGTTGTGATAATCCAGATTTTGACAACCGTGAAGTTGAAGCTCGTCGCATTGTGCAAGATCAACTAGAAGAAGCGAAAAAGTTTATTGAACAGGTCGAGCAAATTCAACCAGAGAAATATATTTGGTAATTAGGAGTAATATTATGCAAAATTCTCAATACTTAGAGGGATTTGTCCCCAAATTAAATGCTTTATTCAGACCTGCTTTGACTTGTCTGGGAATATCTATTGGCACAGTGGGTTTTCTTCAAGCAATGAGCCTCTCAGCATTAGCAGATGTGGTGGGGAATCAAGGTATTAGGTTTGGCGAAGATACCATTGTTGAATTTGAGTTTATTGAATCTCACGGTGCATACCAGTCTACCTTTGGTGTTATTGACCTGGATTCTTGTCAAAAAGACGGTGCAGGAGCAATTAATTTTGAATCTTGCTCGAAAACACCATTAATGTCTGAGGTCAAGGCTTCCGATAGTTTTGATACTGTTTATCGTCGCTCCACTTATGAAACTGATTTACAAGAAGGGCGTAATAACGACTTTTTGGGTACTCCTGGAAATACTGTGCCCAACTATAAGGAAGAGTTTCTCTTTGAAGCCGATAAAAGATACGTTTTTTATCTAGAATCCCAGTTCGATGGTAAAACAGCTGGGGTAGTTTATTCCTCGGACTTGATCAATTCTCGGGGTAATAGACAAGCATTATTTAATGATGAAGGCTTGACCAAAGATGCGATCGCCAAACGTCGTAATACCACTGATCATACTAATAAGTTTGACCGTCTAGTTGATGGTGGATTATTGATTAATTTTGATGATACTGGCTCTAACCTAGTCAAAACTAGTAATCAAGACGTAGATTTTGATGATTTTATCGTTGGCATGGGTGGCGGCATTGTCTGTGAGTAGGGCAACCGTGTCGCTAATCCTTTAGGGCTTTTAGCTCTTAGCTCTTAGCTTTTAGGCATTACCCTCCAAGTTTTGTTGATTAACTTAACGGAGGGTTTTTAACTTTCTTTCGTAAGAAGTTAGTCCTTTAGGGTAAATCGCATCATACAGGCAGTTTAGCGGTTTCTTTCCCAAAGCGATGAGACCCCGCGTCGCCGAAAGGCGCAAGGGAACGCTCATCAAGAGAGCGATCGATTAATTCTGTGGGTTCTGCTGTCGAACCCAAACCGTGTAAAGCAAAGCATTGTTCTTCCCACCAGCCGACACATACTTGGGGTTCTAATTCGACCGATAAAGGATTCTGAATTCGTCTAATTACTTTTTCGCTATCTGGGTTAGCTGCTACGATATCGCCCAAAATATACAATGCTTCTACCTCAACGCGCTGGCGCTTGAGATCTGCCAATACTGCTTCGTAAGCTGCGATATTTCCTTCAATTCCGCTTAAAATTGCCCACATTAATTTGCATATTTTTAAGAATGATAATCATTATATCTGTAAATTACATCATAACAAATTGATAAAATCAGTTATAGGTATATTGCCATCGGTAAATCAAAAGTATGTATGAAATCGAAGAATTAAGAAAAAAAATTGAAGCACGGGACTAT
>CALLPS010000458.1 GCA_938015355.1 uncultured Pleurocapsa sp. | reverse complement strand
CTCTACTTAAAATTGCACGATCAAGGTTGGCATTATTAAGGAAGGAACTATTGAAATCGGCACCATTAAAATCAGCACTCTTAAGATTAGAATTATTAAAGTCAACATTACTAACCTGGGCACTATTAAAGTTAGCTCTACTTAAATTACTTCGATAGAGAGAAGCACCATTAAGGTTAGCACTTTCCAGGCTCGCCTCCTCAAGATTCGCCCCCTCAAGATTCGCCCCCTCAAGATTGCTACTCTCAAGATTGGCATGCTCAAGGTTATATGACTTCAAACTTTTTTCACCTTGGACTAACCTCTCTAATGCTTTAATCCTGCCAGAACAATATTCCTGAGTTTCACAGTCTTGAACTAATCTCTTATCAGCATTTGCTTGTACATTTCTAAATATAATGTATCCTCCACTAGCAATTATAATTAGAGGAATAATTAATAGTATCCCTGAAGATTTAATCTGTTGCATAATTCGCAATGTATTATTTGCGTTAGTAGCATTAGCAGATAGTATTGGTATAGAATTTAGTTCTGATTGGTCTTGTAGCTGATCAAGCAAATCTTGAGCTAATTGGACAATTTCAAAATCTTCATTAATTTGAGCGGTTTCAACTTCTTCCTGTAGTGTGGCTTGACGACCTTTAGAGTAAGGTTTCCTCTCTAGCCCTTCCATGGCAGTAATAACATCACTACTAGAACCAAATTTTTGTTTTAAAGTAACTTTTAGATTATTGTAACTGTCATTAATAGTATCTTTGTTTAAAGCACCGAGAGCATCAATAATAGCTGTGGTGATAACATCCATAAATATCTTATTACAATTAGTCATAGTATCTATTATATTGTTAAGGAATTAGATTCAGAATTGGGTAAGATCAGAAATTAACCTAAATTCAAAACGCGATCTAAGTAGTATTTATAAATTATTTTAAGTTTTTGTAGTCTTAATTTTCCCACCGTTTTAAATTTAGATCACGGTATCAGAGCCATTATATTTTCTGATTAATCCATAATTTGCATCTAGAGCAAAATCGAATGCCATCCCATAGCAATTGATTCAGGTTATAATCTGGCATCAATCGTTATTTTATAACGGCTATAAACCTTATTCGATAAAGATTATGTATCTAATTCATAAATATGGTGTTAATGATTTGATGTCTAACGTATAAAGCATTTCTATCACCGAAGATTCACCAGGATACCAAACTGTGAAACTGAACTATATAGTTTTTGTTAGTCAAAATGTCAGATTGTGATCCTGGGCAAGGGATATAATATTCCTAATAATTGTTGCTCAGTGTATTCCATGCCCGTAGAACTCCAGACTGAAATTGAACAGGCTGTATCCAGTCGTCGTAATTTTGCTATTATTTCCCACCCTGATGCGGGAAAGACAACCTTGACAGAAAAGCTCTTACTCTACGGGGGCGCAATCCATGAAGCAGGGGCAGTAAAAGCCCGACGAGCACAGCGTAAAGTTACTTCAGACTGGATGGAAATGGAACAACAACGGGGAATTTCCATTACCTCGACAGTGTTGCAATTTATCTATGAAAAGTTCCAGATTAATTTATTAGATACCCCTGGACACCAAGACTTTAGTGAAGATACTTATCGTACTCTGGCTGCTGCGGATAATTCCGTGATGCTAATTGATGCAGCTAAAGGTTTAGAACCTCAAACTCGTAAACTATTTGAAGTTTGCCAATTGAGATCGCTTCCTATTTTTACCTTTGTCAATAAGCTAGATCGTCCTGGAAGAGATGCTTTTGAACTGATAGATGAGATTGAGCAGGAACTAGGCTTGCAGACTTATGCTGTAAATTGGCCCATTGGAATGGGCGATCGCTTTCAGGGAGTATTTGACCGACGAGAACGAAAAGTCCACTTGTTTGAGCGTCGCTCTCATGGTAGCAAGGTGGCACAAGATACGGTAATTGAGTTGGGAGATCCCCGTCTTGAAGAACTCCTCGACCCAGAACTTTATTCCCAGCTTCAAGAAGAATTAGAAATACTCGATGAGATTGGAGCAGAATTTGACTTAGAACAAGTTCATGCAGGGAAAATGACCCCAATTTTCTTTGGTAGTGCCATGACTAACTTTGGAGTTGAGTTGTTTCTCAAAGCCTTTTTAGAATATGCTCAACAGCCTGAATCTCATAAATCTTCTATCGGTATAATTGAGCCTACTTACGAGGAATTTACGGGGTTTGTCTTTAAACTTCAGGCAAATATGGATCCAAAACACCGAGATCGGGTCGCATTTATCCGCGTCTGTACAGGGAAATTTGAAAAAGACATGACGGTACAACACGCTCGGACAGGGAAAACCGTGCGTCTATCCCGCCCCCAAAAGCTCTTTGCCCAGGGTCGAGAATCCCTAGATGAAGCTTTCCCTGGAGACATTATCGGGTTAAATAATCCTGGGGTATTTGCCATCGGCGATACGATTTATAACGGCAAAAAAATAGAATATGAGGGCATTCCCTGTTTTTCCCCCGAAATCTTTGCCTATCTCAAAAATCCTAACCCTTCCAAATTCAAACAATTCCAAAAAGGCATTAAGGAATTACAGGAAGAAGGGGCAGTCCAAATCATGTATTCCACTGATGAATTTAAACGAGACCCCATATTAGCTGCGGTAGGACAGTTGCAGATTGAAGTAGTTCAATTTCGGATGCAAAACGAATATAACGTTGAAACTACCATTGAGCCTTTAGGCTACAGTGTTGCTCGCTGGGTACATGGCGGCTGGGATGCCCTAGAAAAAGCGGGTCGAATCTTTAATGCGATCGCCGTTAAAGACAATTGGAGTAGACCAGTGCTGTTGTTTAAAAATGAATGGAACCTCCGTCAAATCGAACAGGATCACCCAGAGCTTGAACTCAAATCCATCGCCCCTGTTGGTTCAGGTATTCAACCAGATTAAAGAGATGAATTATAAAGAATATTGTGAACTGTTAACTGTTGACTGATTTAATGTGTTAAAGGTTTTAAGACAATCTTTATTAAGCAAGGTATTACTTAACATGTTTGACTGTATTATTGTGGGTGCTGGCCCAGCTGGAGGTAGTGCTGCTTATCATTTAGCACAACAAGGACACTCAGTTTTAGTATTGGAAAAAGCTGATTTTCCCCGCAACAAGTCTTGTGGGGGAGGGGTTTCACCTGCGGTAGCGGAGTGGTTTGATTTTGATTTTTCTCCTGTAGTACAGAATCATGTTTCTCAGGTTAAATATACTTTTAAGATGACTGATCCTGCTGAGGTAGAGCTACAAGGCGTTACTCCGATGTGGATGGTACAGCGATCGCAATTTGACAATTTCTTAATCGAACAAGGGACAAGCAAAGGAGCTGAGTTCAAAAGCGGCGTAGAGGTTACGGGAGCAAGTTTACAGGGAGATACTTGGCAAATTCAAACTAGTGCAGGAACATTTGAGGGAAAATATTTAATTGCCGCCGATGGTGCCAACAGTACTGTCGCCCAGTTATTAGGCATGGGTAATACCCCAACCATTGCCGCAGCTAGTTTACAAGTTCCTGGAACAGTTAGCGATCGCCGAAAAGTAACGGCATTTTTTGATTTTGGTTCGTTGAAAAATGGTTTTATGTGGTGTTTTCCCAAAGCTGATGGTTATTCATTAAGTGCGGCTTATGTCCGTAATCCGAAAGGAAAACCCGATGAACTTAAAAAACAACTGACTAAATATGCCGAATTATTTGATTTAGACCCTAATCAAGGGGAATATCAAGAGCATCCTCTGAATCTATGGCAGGAAAATCGCACTTTACATAGCGATCGCGCTTTATTGGCTGGAGAAGCGGCAGGAATGGTTGATCCTCTGATTGGAGAAGGGATTCGACCAGCTATGTATACAGGAATTAAAGCAGCTAGCGCAGTTATGAGTGCCCTCAAAGGAGAAGGCAATGCTCTAGCAGAATACACCGCATCAGTTAATCAGGAATGGGGAGCGAATCTAGCAAAGGCTGACTTCTTAGCGGGTTTGTTCTTTAAAGCTCCTAAAATTGCCTATAAAATGGGGGTCAAACGTCCTGCGGCAGGACAATTGATGGGTAAAATTCTCTGTGGGGAATTAAGTTATTCTCAGATAGCAGATAAAGCAACTCAGAAATTGAAATTTATTCCTGGTATTGGCTAAATAAAAGGCATTTACTTGTTACTTTCAATCATTCTTTTCCAAAGGCTTAGGGCTTAAATCCCTAGGTCTTTAATTTTAGGCGAGGTATTTAGTTTATCCGAAGATAGGGGTTAATTAACGGCAACTTTGCTCTATTCCCTATTCTCTATTCCCTAACACAACTAGCAAATTTTGTACTCATCGAATTCACTCTTAATACACTGCGATATTTAAATTATGTGATCGTTGTCACAATTTTATAGTGATCTACCTCACTGTTTCGATTATGAAGCAGAGATAAAGTAGATGCCTTGAGAGATAAAGCAAAGATAAAGTAATTAATACTTTCGGGTATTTATCTTCCTCAAAATAAGTTATTTAATTGTCCAAAGTTAAAAAAAATTTTAAACATAAGTGCATATGTTAGCTACCGAAAAATCTAGTTCTGCGTTTAACTTTGATGCTCAAGTAGTAGAAAATTGGAAGGGTGGATATAAGATAGAAATCGACCTAGAGGCAAAATTAGATGTTGAAGATTGGGAAGTAAATTTTTCCCTGCCTTATGAGATCAAGGAAGCTTATGGTGTCGAGCTAATGGATCAATGTGACGACGATATCTATAGCATTAGCGGGCAAAACGAGCAGGTAAACTTGCAAAAAGGACAGTCAATTAACCCCATATTCATTATTGAAGATAATGGACAACTAGCCCTTATTCCCGACTTTATCTCTTATGAAGCGAAAACATCAACCGTAACTGAAAAACCTGAAAAAACTAACAAAACTAACAAAACTAACAACAAGACAACAACCATCAATGTAGAGCAGGATTTTGATGGAGATTTAGAAAATGCGATCGCTGCGGCTAAAGACGGTGATATTGTTAAACTAGGGAATAAAACCTACTATACCGACGGCATTATTATCGATAAAGATATCACGATTACTGGTCAAAAAGATTCAGTAATAGATGGGGATGGAACGTCGGAATCGATTTTATATTTGATGAAGGGAGCAAGTGGTGCAACGATCCAAAATCTAGAAATAACCGATGGCAATAATGGCATTTTTGCTCAAGAGGCATCTGATTTAACCTTAAAAAACCTGGATATAAATAATATTGGTATCGACCAAACTATTAGGAATGGTCCTAATAACACTGGCATTGTCCTTGATCATGCTGAAGGGGTAAAGTTAGTTAATTCCAAAATACACAATATAGGTAGAAAAGCGGTTGGGCTGGAAAATACCGATGGCGGAATTATCCGCAATCTTTCCATACAAAATGTTAATTTAGCAGCGGAACATGCTCAAAGTCATGATGCGGCTGGCATTAAGTTGTTTAATACCAATGATATTACCGTAAGTAAGAATTACTTTTCTGATATCAATGCGATCAATATCTGGAACGATACAACTAATCTAACGACAATTGAAAATAATGTTATAGAAAATGTCGGGGAAGACTTTTTAGCTCCTGCTTTTAATAACCAGGTAGACATATTCGGTATCTATAATGAAAAAAGTTCCAATTCATTAGTGCAAGGTAATGAAGCTACTACTGTCGGCAGATTTCTCGGATTGAGAGCTACAGAATTTACTACCGAAACTATGACTATCGAGGACAATACTTTAGATCGCTTCGAGTTAGGAACAACTGACTATTGGGTTAATGAGTCCGCAGAAAAACTGATCGCACTAACCGAGAATCCTGATCAAGCAGACTTTAGTTTAATTGCCGAAGAATATTTAGCTCAAGCTAATATTGGGGACTAGAACCCATCGACACTGCGTCTACTTAAGTCAAACGTAAGTCAATTGGAAATTTTAGGTAGCTGCTGGTTAAAGTTATCTAACAGACCTAAAATTCCAACTTAATCTTTTCTAACTTAATCTTTGATTTTGTATGATATCAATCGCTTTCCCAACTATCATAAGAAACTAAATCACCAATGGGATCCCGCAACAGATAATCACATCTTTCTAGTTCACATTCAATTGTTACCCATTCACGGACAGGAATATATTTGCAGAGAGTGTAAATAGATTGTTGACGACTAACAACACCAGTTTCAATGAGTTGTCGAGCTTCGTCTTTGAGGGTTTCCAGAGAATAGCTATGGGAAATGGAGTGGTATGCGGTAGCAACTGTCATGTTTTATCACCGAATTAATAATTTTTAATTAAAATCTCTTCCTATAAATATAAACTATGAAACAGGGATTTGAAACAAAATCTATCAAATTGCTGTATCCAAAGTTACATAATCCCAATATTATAAGGAATCTAAATAGTAATTAAAGATTTGCTTAAGTAACTCCTTCACTATCTTAACTATTTTTCTACGTCGCTTCACCCTAACAAAAAGAAGTAAAAATACTGAAACTAGAATCCGAATTTAGGGGATTTCTCCCCTGGTATCATCGATTTTTCCATTATTACTAACATCCACTTTGATGATCAAACAAAGAGCCAGAAGCGCGAATCACAATCATCTGAGCAATCTGCCCTTTGAAAGATAGAAGATTGCTCCAATCTGTTAGATAACTCGGCATATAGCAATTCTCGTTTGAGTGAGGTGCATTATTCCACCGTCTCTGGATTGTTTTGTCTCTCTTGGCTGATTTTACTCAACAAGTTCAACATATTATCTCCTCTTTCCAATGAGTCCTCAAAAAACTTAACCGTTGGCGTACGTCGCAACTGCATCCGACTACCTAATTCACGACGGACAAAATTCACCGAAGATTCCAAACCTGCCATAGTTTCCAATTTAGCTTCTTCCGTGCCATAAATACTGACAAAAATTTTAGCGTGTTGCAGATCTCCAGAAACATTTACTTCGGTGACACTTACCATCCCCGCGCCAACGCGATCATCTTTAATTTCACTGAGTAACATCTGGCTTACTTCTCGCTTAATTAAAGCAGCTACACGAGCCACTCGACGACTATTAGCCATAATTTTTACCTAATTTCAATAACTATTTAATCTACTGTCCCATAGTTACATTATTGCAAATGCTAGATAAAAGCTATTCTCTTGCAACAACTTTTTGCCAGATGAAATAATTTATTTTAATCTATTCCCCAAAAACTCTCCTATTTAGCTAATTGAGCCAGAATGCTTGATTTAGGAAAAGGCATCTTCGGACTTTCTTCCAATAAGTAATCAAGAAATGTTTCTGCAATCACTGACAGCTTTTTCCCTGCTAAATGAGAGACATACCAACGACGTTTAATAGGAAAGTGCTTAAAATCGAGAATTGTTAACTCTCCTGATATTCCCTCGGAGATTAGACAATGTTCTGACAAAATTGATATACCTAATCCCCCAGAAATCGCCTGTTTAATGGCTTCATTACTACCCAACTCCAATTTGACTTTAACCGAAATATCATGCTGAGCAAATAATTTTACAATCGAGTCTCTCGTACCCGATCCTTGCTCTCTCATAATAAAAGGCTGATCTCTTAATTCTTTTATGTCAAGATTTTTTTTCGTTGCTAAAGGATGATCTTTCTTTGCTACTACCACCAATGGGTTATTCAAAAATGGCTTACTAGTCAAGTCAACTTCTTGGTTAGGATTACTAACTATGTATAAATCATCTTTGTTAGCTTGCATACGCTGCTGAATTTCCTGATGGTTGGTTACTTTAAGGGCAACATCAATACCAGGATAATTTTGACAAAAAGAACCCAGTAACCTGGGTACAAAATACTTAGCAGTGGTAATTACAGCTAGATTCAACTGTCCCTGCTTGGTGCCTTTTAAATCGGCTATTTTGATTTCAAAATTGCTTAGTTTTTCAAAAATGTCCTGACAAGTAGCTAACAATTCCTTCCCAGCATCAGTTAAATATAAGCTTTTGCCAATTTGCTCAAATAGAGGTAGTCCGATCGCTTTGGTTAATTGCTTAACTTGACTGGAAACAGTGGGCTGGGTAATTAATAATTCTTCCGCCGCACGAGTAAAGCTCCCGTTGCGTGCCACTGTCTCAAATACCTTAAGTTGATGTAGTGTTGCTGGAATCACAAGTCGGTACCCCTCTATTTATTAAATGATCATACTATGCTTACCATCATATGCAAAAATCAATGCTTTTTAATAAATCATAAATAAAAGACTATGTTTAAAAGTAATCAATAGCACTATCAATTAATTATTCGCAAATTGAACATCAGGAAGAATTAACACAATATCTCTCTGCGTCTTTGCGTCTTTGCGAGAGTATCCCCATCCTAACCTTTACTTCGACTGTCGTAACAATTCAAGTAGAGCACACTCCCAAGCCAACCGAGGTTGCACATAACGAAGGAGACATTGGCGCGTTTTTTCCCAGGTGTCCATTAACTTTACTTGCTGTTGCGATCGCCAGTAATAAGATTGCAAGTAATCAATTAACCACAGTTGAGTTTGTCCATCTAGTTCACTGGTAATGGTTTGAGCTAAATTGAGAGCTTCTAGAGGAGTTTTTGGCGATCGCTTTAAACGCTGTAATAATTCATCGGGAATAGACTGAAGTTGCTGCCAAGATGCGATCGCTTTTCCTGGACTTCCTTGGGCGATCGTAATTAGCTCAGGATATTCTAAAATTGCTTCATGACCATTAAGTTTTAAAATTGTGGTCAAATTAGCAGAAGATAGAGGATAAAACTGAATCTTTTGACAACGGGATACCAGAGTAGTTAACAAGGAATCTGTATCAGGAGCAATCAAAATCAAGGTAGCATTACCAGGCTCCTCCAAAGTTTTCAATAGAGCATTTGCTGGTGCTTCTGCCATCGTTTGAGCATCATCGATCACAACAACTTGTCTACTCGCTTCCAATGCAGGGCGATTCAGAAATTGAGTCAGATTACGAATTTGTTCAATCCTAATTTTGGGAGGCGTTTTATACTGTAAGCCTTTTTCCGCAGCTTGTTTAGCAGTGTATAGTTCACCTGCTTTTTGGTAGGTAGGTTCAACCCATAGCAAATCGGGGTGATTACCTGTCTGTAATTTTTTAGTTGCTAGAGCTATTTTTTCGGGAGACAAGCCTGAAGTCAATAAAAGTTGGATAAAACTGCGGGCTGCAATGGTGCGTCCAATCCCCGATGAACCACAAAACAAATAAGCTGGGGCAATTCGTTGCAACTCAACCGCTCGTAAAAGTAGCTCGACTGCCGTTTCTTGACCGAGCAAACCCTGGAAAGCATTCATGAGCTGTTCGTCATTTTAACTGTGTATTCAAATTCTTTGATAGGGAATAGGGAATAGAAAAAAACCAATTTAAATGCATAGCCGCTTACTCGGACTTTAGAAGATAAATCCAAGCGCAGAAAAAGACCAGAGGGATACCGTATGGTGTCCAAAAAACTAAGTTAGAGTAATATTGCAATGCATGAAATAGTTTTAAACAATCGTCTCCCATATATTCAGAGTTAGATTTAGTTGTAAATTCGGGGTCGACTCCTCCAGTTACAAATGGATATTCTTCTAATTGCTCCTTTATTGTTTCTAGTTGCTTTTTTTTGGATACTAATTTGTACTCCTCTTTGTCAAGTTGTCTTTTTATTTTAAGTTGTTTCTTTCTCCAGAATGCCTCAAGATTTTTGATAGCTATAACTGCTGAAAAAATGGATGGAAGTACCAATAAACTAGTTGCAATTCCCACCCCTGATATTACTTGTCGAAAATAAGCTGTATCTTGTTGTGACGATGAATCCTTTAGTGATAAAGCATAAGCAGAAAAAAGTAAGCCTTGAATTATTAAAAGCCAATTTAATCTTAAATTAATTAGGGAATCTTCATGAACAATATAATCACGAACATATTTATAAGTATTATCTAGATTACCCATAGTTTTTTGCAGTTGATATATTTAATTTTAAAAATATCACCAGTGAGCTAAATAACAGTTGTCTACCTTAACAAAACTAAAACTGCTAAAGTTCACTCTCAATCACACTGCTACAGCATAAATTCATACCCTGAAAATGTTAATTTTGAGGCTCCTCATCTTCGATCATTGCAGGATCGATTAACGTAATATCATAAGGATCATCTGGGGGAATGGTAGGAAAGACATCGTATTGTCGATATTCATATACTGCTTCTACCTGGGGGCCAAAAATCACTTTGTCGCCGCTTCTGAGATCGTGAAATCTAACTTTTTTGCCATTAATCAATAATCCATTAACACTGGTTTTACCTTCGGAATTACCGTCAATAATTCGATAGTAATTGCTATCCTCTTCTTCTCTTTTGATTAAAGTCGCATGATGACGAG
>CALLPS010000457.1 GCA_938015355.1 uncultured Pleurocapsa sp. | reverse complement strand
TCCTTTGTTTTTCAATCAGTTTCTCTTAAACGCATCGGCTTTGTTCGAGCAGTGCCAACACTCGGCAGACCCAGGATTATGAAATAATATATATCTTGTTTACAAATATGACAGCTTAAACAAATGTTGTGTTTGTACTTCTACTTGATGACTTGAGGAGTTAAATTGAACCTAAAATTTGTCCAACGAGAGTGGTTTTTTAATACCAGACAAGACCTTTTAGCAGGAGCCGTAGTAGGATTGGCACTGATTCCAGAAGCGATCGCTTTTTCGATTATTGCTGGAGTAGATCCGAAAGTAGGGCTTTATACTTCTTTTATTATTGCTGTGATGACAGCTTTTCTGGGAGGAAGACCAGGATCGATTTCTGCTGCCACGGGAGCAATGGCGTTGTTGATGATCGATTTGGTGAAAGACCATGGTTTACAGTATCTTTTAGCAGCCACTGTTTTAACGGGAATCATACAGGTAATATTTGGAATACTAAAACTAGGTCGCCAAATGAAATATGTACCTAGAGCGGTGATGATTGGTTATATCAATGCTTTAGCGGTATTAATTTTCTTGGCTCAGTTGCCCCAACTTACTAATGTGCCGATTACGGTTTATATTTTAACCCTGCTTTCGTTGGCAATTATTTATATTTTGCCTCGCTTCACTCAAGCTGTGCCTTCGCCCCTGGTAGCACTAGCCGTCATGACTATAGCAGCGATCGCACTTAAACTAGAAGTCCCTACAGTGGGGGATATGGGGGAATTACCGACTACCCTACCTTTATTTGCTTTGCCTCAGGTGCCATTCAATCTGGAAACCCTACAGATTATCTTGCCATATTCTTTGACTATGGCGATCGTTGGTTTGTTAGCTTCTTTTCTGACTGCGGCTTTAGTAGACGATTTGACTGATACTACCAGTGATAAAAATCAAGAAGCTAAAGGGCAAGGTATTGCCAACATAGTTACCGCTTTTTTTGGTGGTATGGCAGGTTGTGGGATGATTGGACAATCGGTAATTAATGTACAGTCGGGTGGTAGGGGAAGGCTCTCAACTCTGGCGTCGGGAATTTTTCTGTTGTTTGCCATTTTGATCTTACAAGATGGGGTCAAACAAATGCCCATGGCTGTCTTGGTGGCAGTGATGATTATGGTTTCCATTGGTACATTCAGTTGGTCATCTTTTAAAAATATACGTCGTATTCCTCGTACTGAAACGGCGGTGATGTTAACTACTATGTTCGTTATTATTTTTACTCGTAATTTTGCTTTAGGTGTGGCAACGGGAATTGTGATGAGTACGGTATTCTTTTCTCGTAAGATTGCTCAATTAGTATTTGTAGATAAAACTTTGAGTGATGATGGTATTCACCGTATTTATAAAGTAGCTGGTCAAATTTTCTTTTTATCTAAAGAAGAGTTTCTTAGATCCTTTGATTTTCGTGAACTAGTCGAGCGTGTCACTATTGATCTTACCCAGGCTCATCTTTGGGATCAGGGAGCAGTAGAAACAATAGACAAAGTGGTGAGTAAATTCCGCCGTAACGGTGCAGAAGTAGAAGTAGTTGGTCTAAACGAAGCCAGTGCCACTCTATTTAATCGCTTGGCAGATAACAAAGAATCCGCAATCATTGAAAATTAAAACTTTAAACTATGAAAAAGATTTTACTTTGTAGTGATGGCTCGACTTTTGCGGAAAATACTTATCGCTATGGTGCATGGTTTGCCACGAGGCTAAAAGCAGAAGCAGTAGATGTTCTCTGTGTGACTGATGTTCGTGGTCAACAAGTAATTTCCCAGCATAACTTGAGTGGTAGTATTGGCATTGATGCTTCGGAAAATTTGCTCAATCGCTTAGTGGAATTGGAGCATGAGAAGGCTAAAATTAATCATCAACGGGCAAAACTAGTTTTGCAAGAGGCAGCCCAAACACTGAAAGCAGAAGGAGTAGAAAAGATTAATCTGCTCCATGAAACAGGTTTTCTAGTAGATTGTCTATCACAATTTGAGGCTGACTGCGATCTAGTTGTCCTAGGGAAGCGAGGAGAAGCTGCTGAGTTTGCTTCGGGACATTTAGGGGCAAATCTGGAAAGGATCGTTCGTAGTAGCCATAAACCCTGCTTAGTAACTTCCCGCCAGTTTAAACCAATTGAACGGGTATTGGTGGCATATGATGGTAGTCCTAGTAGCCAAAAGATTCTCCAATTTATCGCCGATTCGTCTATTTTTGCAGGGTTGGAATTACATATCGTCACTGTTGCTAAAAGTGTAGCAGAAGAAGTTGCGATCGCCCGAATGGAATCAGCCAAGCAATGGTTACAACAGGCTGGATTTGAAGCAGTTTGTTCGGTAATCGAAGGACATTCAGAAAAAGCGATCGCGAATTATGTGACCGAGCAAGATATCAGTTTATTACTGATGGGGGCTTACGGACATAGCCGCATCCGTCATTTAGTAATTGGTAGTACCACGGCTCAAATGTTACGTAGCAGTCATATTCCAGTTTTGTTATTTCGATAATATAACTAGTCGAAGCAGGAGAAGCTCTTGAGTATTCCGCCGAACAAAAAAATCTAGAAATCATTTTGAATTGCGATCGCCTATAAAGTAGTTATTTTCAGCTTACTACCTGTCCCTTTTCTTATCCCGAACTTAGATTACTATGACTTGCCAAGCCGATAATAGCGATCGCTATATAATATTAATTCGTATATTGTTGCCATAGCGTTTATTATTTATATAAAAGGTTGCTTAAGTTGGATAATTTACCTGGAGTAGACATTCAATAATTTCTCGGATCAAAACTTCCAGAAAAGTCCGTAATGAAATACTCTACTTTAGAAACTCATGTCAGTCTTAATTAGTTCTAATCCTAGATACATTACCTATTTCAAAATCTTTCTGAGAAAAATTAAAGCCAAAAAAATTTGGAATGCGGAAAGTGGAGATTGGAACTGGCTTAAGGAAAAACCCTTACCAATTAAAATTCTCAATCGCAATCTCTGGCGACTCTCAATGCCGACATTTACTTATCACTTCATGTTGGGAATGTCGGCAATTATTGCTACTCTGGGTTTACTGGCAAACAGTGTCGCAATTATCATTGGTGCAATGATTGTAGCTCCTTTAATGGGTCCAATTATGGGGATGGGTTATTCGATTGCTTCGGGAAATCGTAAATTGTTGCGTCGTTCTAGCTTTACCCTCATAAAAGGAGTCATTTTAACTATTGCCGTATCTTGGATTGTGGCTTTTCTGATTGGTTTGGAAGCTACCAATACCGAAATATTAGCTCGTAGTAATCCGACTTTGATTGATTTTGGCATTGCTATGGCTGCGGGGGCTGCGGGGGCTTTTGCTAATACTCGTCGTAGCATTGCTACTGCTATGCCTGGAGTTGCGATCTCTGTGGCACTAGTTCCTCCTCTGAGCGTAGTCGGAATTGGTTTGTCTTTGGGGGATCTGATTCTTGCTAGAGGTTCGCTACTTTTGTTTGTTACCAACTTAGTTTGTATTATTTTTTTTGGCGGTTTAGTTTTTGTCTTCCAATCCTATGGTGCTTTATTTAAAGCCAAGCAAGGCTTTCTGTTTGCGGTTATTACTTTAGCTTTGTTAGTCTTTCCTCTCAGCTTTTCCATGCGATCGCTATTGGCAGAAAAAAATCTTCGTTTTCGAGTTCGAGAAATAATTATCGAAAAAACTGACACTTTCAATTTATCTAACATTGAATCAGTTAAAGTTACTCATAAGCCTGACTTCCTAGAAGTTTTAATAGAATTATATGCCCCTAATGAATCCTTATCAAAGCAAAAAATAGATCGGGTAGCAAATTTATTGGCAGCAGAATTAGACCAACCACTCGAATTACATATTAGAGTCATTCCAGTCAACAATTATCGGACAAAAGTTACTCTTTGACATCCTCCTCGTCTTAAAAGACAAGGATTCTGGTTATTAGTTATTAGTAGCGGGTTTAATACTATTATTCAGTTTCTACAGGAAATTTCACGGTAAAAATAGTTTCTCTTTGATTGCTTTTCAGATTGACTGTGCCATTTATGGTTTCCGTTAACCTTTTAACTAAAGTTAGTCCCAAGCCAGAACCATTATTGTAATTTGGTTTACTGCGAGGATTTCGATAAAACTGTTCAAAGATTAGCTCTTGTTCCTCTTCCGCAATTTCTGAACCAGTATTAATCACCCGAATTGATATTTCTGAGGGGGTTGCTCTAGTTTGTAAAGTGATTACTCCCTCCTTTGGAGTGTATTTGAAAGCATTACTGAGTAATTCTTGAATAATGCGTTCGAGAACAATCGGATCGGTAAACATCTGTACCTTTTTCTTTGATAAATCCCAAATAAATTGTGGTTTCTGATTTTTTCTCTGGACGGAAAAAGGTTTTACTAAATTTCTTAGTAAAGGATTTAAATCAATGGTTTCTGGTTGAACAACTTTAGCTTTAGCATCTACATAGCAAAGAGTTAATAAATCGTCAGTTAGTTCCTTCTGGCGCTGACATGATTCACGGAAAATCCTGAGAACTCTTTTAAATAGAGGAGATTGGCGAGAATTTTGCTTGGCATTTAGTAAACTTTCCAAGGTTTGGGCTGCCA
Organism: uncultured Pleurocapsa sp.; assembly: GCA_938015355.1. Classification (GTDB taxonomy): domain Bacteria; phylum Cyanobacteriota; class Cyanobacteriia; order Cyanobacteriales; family Xenococcaceae; genus Waterburya. Next base: position 4,592 of record CALLPS010000457.1, on the reverse strand, counting down.
ACTGAATACTACTCAGAGGAGCCTTTAATTCGTGAGAAACTGTTTTGAGAAAATTATCCTTAAGTTGGTTTAGTTTAGCTAATTCTACCACTTGCTGATTAGAACTAGCATAGAGTCTTGCCTGACGCATAGCGATCGCACATTGAGAAGCCACTTGCTCCATCAGACGGATTTCTAGGGCAGTAAATAGTTCTCCAGGAGGTCTCAATCCCCAAAGATTGCCAATAATTCCCCGTTCATCAAATATAGGACATGCCAGACGAGTAACCTGAATTCCTTGAGGATTAAATTGCGGAATTGGTTCAACTAGCTGTAAAGAAGTTTGCTGTAGTAGTTGCTGATATAGTTCAGGAGAATCATTAATAGTCCTAATTTCTCCCTGGCTCTTAGGTAGAGTCGGGCTATGTTCATAAGCGATAGTGGCATTAACTTGCTCAGAGTCGTAAAGTTCGATCTGACAACTACTAAGATTAAGCAATCTGGCTAATTCTTTAGTAGCAATGTTTAAGCAAGAGGCTTCATCTAAACTATCCCGAACCTTATCAGTAATCCGCCTAATTAAAGCTTCAAAATCTAATGCCTGCTGTAGCTCCTCATTTTTTGCAGCTAAAGCATGAGCCATTTTTTGAACTCGAAGATGGGTTTGAATACGGGCTAAAACTTCTTCTTGTTCTGTGGGTTTAGTAATATAGTCAACTCCCCCCAACTTAAATCCTTGAACCTTATTCACAGTTTCCGAAAGAGCTGTTAAAAAAATTACAGGAATGTCTTTCGTAGAAGCTTGAGACTTAAGCCGACTGCAAGTAGCAAACCCATCAATGTTCGGCATTAATACATCTAATAAGATCAAATCTGGATTTTGAGTTTGAGCAATTTGGATGGCACTTTCCCCGTCTTCTGCTAGTAATACCTCAAAACCTGCTGTTTCTAAATAGGAAAATAAGACTTGAAGGTTATTTGGTGTGTCATCGACAATTAAAATTGTTGCCGAGGTGATAGTTGATGAATCTAAAGCGATCGATAAATCATCATTTCTGGGTTGAAGGGCAAAATTATCAAAAGCTCCCTTGGGAGTTACTGCTGACTCTGAATTTGAGGACTGATTTTCGGGAGAAGTTTCCCCTGACTGACTCCTGATCAGTGTTGCCAAGGCTCGATATGCGTCTGGGGATAGTAGCTTTTGATAGGTCAACATATGATAAGCGATCGCAATTATAGGGATTTATAAAAGTGGTATATTAAAAAGGGTTTTGTTTTGTAACAATTTTAATTTAGTATTCTAACGCTATATAACAAATACTTCTGTTTTCCGCCAAATTTATCTTTCCTTAAAAATTTGATCAAACATTACCGCACAATCTAGTAAAGAGCGATCGTGACCATGTCGTGCAATTAAAGATACTCCCCAGGGCGCTGATTCACTAGTTAAATACGGCAGACTGATTTGTGGGGAACAAGTTAAACTTGCGGGGGCAGTTAAACCCATGAGGCGAGTACGATATTCTATTAGCTCTGATGCAGGAGTATCTAGTAATGGTGCGGCACCTGGAGTAGTAGGCAGAAGCAAAACATGATTGACGCTGGGTAATATATTGTCGTGCCAAAAATTGATAAACTCTTGGGCGGCAACTTCTGCTTGGGTTTCGTCACTTTGATTGAGATTGCTGCACCAGATAAAGCGATCGCTAATTTCCTGGGCAAAATCAGGGTTTTGTTGTTGAATCCATTGACCATGTATGCGCCAGATTTCTCGACCCTGCAAGATACGAAAAGCTTTACTAGCTGTGCTTAATTGATCAATTGTTAGGTTGACATACTGGATCGATGCAAACTGATTATTTAAAGTTTTTAGTAAAGGCTGGTAAGCTTCTGTCCAGGATTCTATACCTTCAATATTTGCGATAACAAGGTTTGATAAATTATGTGGGATGCCCTGAGGCAAAAGTATCGACCCTACTTGCTGAATAGTTGCCAGATCACGACTTAACCAACCAACCGTGTCAAACCGTGGTGATAAAGGGACTAAATGTTGAGAGTTAACTACCCCATGACTGGGACGAAAGCCGTAAATACCGTTATAACTTGCTGGTACACGAATTGACCCCCCAGTATCCGTACCCAAACCAATGTCAATACTATTATTTGCTACCGCTACCGCTGAACCACTGCTAGAACCCCCTGGAAGACGCTGCGGTGCGTTGGGATTAGTCGGTGTACCATAATGTTTATTGACTCCTTCCAGACTATATGCCAGTTCATCAGTTAGAGTTTTGCCGATTAAGGTTGCCCCTGCTTCTAACAAAGCGGAAACGCTGGGGGCAGTAACCTTAGGGATTGGATGACTTGCGAGCCATTCAGGATTACCTGCCGTTGTCGGAATACCTGCAATGTGAAATAAGTCTTTGACTCCCAAACGTGCCCCACTGAGAGAACCTTGAACATTATTATGTGACTGACAAATATAGACAAATGGGGAAGTGGAGGTCATTTTTCGACTCAGATTCAACAGATAATAGATTAATTAATCTTAGTTGAGGCATCCTTTATTTAACTAGCAAATAGTCTGCTGTTTAGTTTACTATGGCGCATTTGAGCTAAGTCAATGGTTGGAGTACAAGACCACATTTCGTCCAAGTTCATTACCGATGCCGTCTGGTATACAGTTTCTATATCTGGTGCCAACTGTAATAATATTTGCTGTGCTTGTAAATGTCCCAAACTTCCCAGACGGATAGCTGCCCCCAACACACCCGTAGTAAAGCCATGCAAAAAAGCTAAGACAGTATCAGTCATCGGCAAATCTGCGATATTAGCAACTACACCAAAGACTATAGGGTGCAGACAGTGAAATTGATTTAAAGCTCTTTCCCTCTCCAAAATTGCTAATTGTGGATGATTCCAAGTAGACTCTCCCACCATCAACAAAGCCCTGCCACTTTGAGATTGAGTTTTACGAGTTGTGGCAATTAGAGTTTGAGCATACAGTTGAGTCTCAACCTGTTTAATTTGTTGTATGTCATTGGCTGCACTAGCAGCATAGGCATGAATCAAAGCCACTAAATCGCAGGTAGCAACTTTATGGTGTAAGAGTATTTGCAAAAAAGAAAAAATATCTTGAGGTGTTTGTATTTTGTCCTGTTGAATTAAAGATTCTAAGCCATGGGACAAAGTATAAGATCCAGAGGGGAAGAAAGAATCTGCTAACTGAAGTAATGCGAGTTTCTGCTTAATGGTTGAAGGTTGATTATTCATTTAAAACGATGTTCACTATCAAGGTGTCAGTTTTCAAATCGACTTAACTAGCAAATAATCTAAAAAACTTGGTACAACAAATAAAACACTATCCGAAAACTAATGTTTAAAGCTAATCTTGATTAGGCTGTTGAAATTTATAAATATCTTGAATTACCTGCACCCAGCCATCGGCAACAGATTGTAAAATGCGATCGCCTTTTTCCTTGGTGGCAACTGTGGCATCTCCCAAAACTCCGCTGCGGCTCAATTCTTTAGTTAGCCAGGCAAAAGGTAATTTTCCCTCCATGTCTAACAAACTATCTGTGGGTAAGCCTTGAGGATATTCGGTTACGGCTAATTCCATTTGAACCTGTTCGGGTAATAGAGACAGCATAATACTAGTTTCTGCATCTCCTGCATGAATCCCATATTCTTTTTCTTTAGCCGTCAGCAACGCAGATACATTATGGGGCACACGCCAGGTAAACAAGGGGAATACGGCAAAATCTCGATGTTCTTGATGGAGATCTCGGGCAGCTATTTCCATAACTTGTGGTTGACCACCATGGGAGTTCATCAGTACCAGTTTGCGAAAACCAGCGCGATAGATACTAGCTCCCATTTCTTTGATTACAGATAATAAGGTGTTGGCACTGAGACTAATTGTGCCAGGAAAATCGTCGTGTTCATTAGATTTGCCGTAATAAAGACAGGGTAGAGCATAGGCAGGAATATTGGGGTCGAGTTGTGTTAAAGCTTTACCAATCACTCCCAAGCTAATGGCAGAGTCTACTGCTACAGGTAAATGAGGTCCATGCTGTTCAATTGCTCCTACGGGTTGAATAATCACCACCTTTTCTTTATTAGGCATCTGCTGAATTTCTTTCCAGGTGAGATAGGGAAAATAGCGTTGAGGAGGAATAAAGCCATGCATCATGATAAGTTGCCTTTTGTCTGGGATGTTTGAGTTTACAGTATTTTTTATTAGAGCTTTAGTGATTTTACTCAATCGCTATAATTGTTTAGATAAACCAATTTTGAGCTAAATAAAATTCTTAATGATTAAAAGCATATTACGTCTACTCGCGGCTTCTGCTAGCTTTGTCGCATTATTATTAACTACTAATTCGGCGATCGCAGCTACCCCGATTGATAATCCAATTGATCAGGTTGAATCACCTGTTGTTAGCTTAAATGTAGTTAGTCCCGCCCTGCAATTAATTGGTAACACCAATGATAACTTGCTGGATCATCTGGGTTGTTCTTGTGGAGTATGTAACCCAGGAATGAAGCAAACTACTAGCAATCTTTAACCTGTTTGACATTTAAAGACAATTACTGACCATTAAGCTGAACTC
>CALLPS010000456.1 GCA_938015355.1 uncultured Pleurocapsa sp. | reverse complement strand
CTCCCCAGCAACAAGTGTTGTTAGTCGGCTCTCATAATGGCGGCTTGGCAGCACCAGATATGGTGATGAGCATGTACGACTGGTTTCGTAATTTTGGCACAGAGCGTTTAGTCTATGGCTTGATGCATCCCCACGTTTGGAAAATTAATCCTGCTTTTGCTCAACTAGCGGAAAAAACAGGGGCAATTGAAGCTCATCCCAAAATGGCGATCGCAGCTTTGCAAAAAGATGCTAGTGTTTTAGTCTATCCTGGTGGGGCACAAGATGTTTTTCGTCCCCATGCTCAACGGAATAAAATTAATTTTGCTGGGCGCAAAAGTTTTATTAAACTGGCTTTAAGACAAGAAATCCCAATTGTTCCAATTATCTCTACTGGTGCTCACGATACCCTAATCGTTTTAGGAGATTTTTACGACCTAGCGCAACAACTTCATAAGCTGGGTATGCCTTGGTTATTTAACCTCGATCCTCAGGTATTTCCCCTTTATTTAGGTTTACCTTGGGGACTTGCTATTGGTCCATTACCAAATATTCCTCTCCCCATCAAAATTAAAACAAGGGTTTGCCCCCCCATCGTCTTTGCAAAGTATGGGGCAACAGCAGCAAAAGACCGACAATATGTGGCTGATTGCTACGATTTGGTCGTTACTCAAATGCAACAAGAGTTAGACAATTTAGCCCAGAGCTATTGATTTCATGCTTCCCAGACTTGTTGAAATTTAGTCCACACCGTTGCTACAGTTTGCTTGACCTCGTTTTGAAAGCTCCATCTTTGGAAGGCTCTTTCATATTCCTCTCCCTGAGATTGATAGGCTTTCCAACCACTTAAGGCTATGCCCAACCCCCAAAATAATAGAATATATAACGACCAAGAAACAGTTCCCACAGCGATTAGATTAAAGGAGATAAGGAAGGTATTGATGATCGCAAATTTGGTGAATTTCTGTTTAAACTTCTGACGACGATGCAAATCAAAAGCATGACGTTGACGATCAATCACTTTTTTCTCTAGCCAGTTTCTCTCGGCGGCTTGAATCGTGGCATTACTGAGGTCTAACTCAGCCGCAATTTCCCATAATTGTTGTCGGCTTAATTCTTCTTCGGTATAGTGATTGGCGATCGCTATTTGTAAAATTTGCTGAATATCTTCTTGACTATAGGAGTCGGGATAGGGGGGAGTTATATCTGGCATATTATTATCGGCATCTCTCTATGATCTATTATGCCCAAGATGTGTTGAGTTGCTACCGTAATTTTTGTGACGGTTTTTACTATAAGTGAGTTAGATCAATTGTGGTTTACGTTTCGTTACAATTTTAATAATCTAAAAAACTTTAAGAATAAACATAAAGCATCAATATATTTCCCGCTGATAGCAGGGAATTATGATCGCGTTATCTAGACAGGAGCAAGCCATGAATGGCAATATTCGTATCGGAAACTTATTTGGCATACCCTTTTTTATTAACCCTTCGTGGTTTTTTGTCTTGGGTTTAGTCACCTGGAGTTATGGCTCTGGCTTAACTGAGTTCCCTCAACTAACAGGAATCATGCCTTGGCTACTCGGCTTAGTTGCGGCATTACTACTCTTCTCGTCCGTATTAGCCCATGAATTAGGACATAGCTTTGTTGCGATCGCTCAAGGAATTCCCGTTAAATCAATCACCCTCTTTATCTTTGGCGGTTTAGCTACCCTAGAAAAAGAATCAGAAACCCCTTTACAAGCTTTTACAGTGGCGATCGCAGGTCCTTTAGTAAGTCTCTTGCTATTTGGCGTTTTTTCCTTCGTCGCGGTTAGTTTTCCTTCTGATTCGCCCATTGAGGCGATTATGTTCTTGGTGGCATCTATTAACCTAGTTTTGGCACTATTCAACATGATTCCTGGGTTGCCCCTTGATGGTGGAAATGTCCTCAAGGCGATCGTTTGGAAAATTACAGGGAATCCTAACAAAGGTGTAATTATTGCCGGTAGAGTTGGGCAAGTTATCGGTTGGCTTGCCATCTCTTTAGGAATCCTCTCTATTTTGGGTATTAGCCCAGTAGGAAGTATCTGGACTTTATTAATTGGTACTTTTTTACTACAAAATGCTGGCTTTGCTGCTCAATCTGCCACTGTCCAAGACAAGTTAAGTCAGTATACGGCGGAAGATGGAGTCATTGCCGATAGTCCAATTGTGCAGAATAACCTTTCTCTACGAGAATTCGTCAATAACTATGTGATTGGAAAAGAGCGCTGGAAAAAGTTTTTAGTGGTAGATGATGCTCAACAGTTAATGGGTGCCGTTACTACAGAAGATTTGAAACCAATTCCCACTTCTCAATGGAACGATGTTTATCTTCATGAGTTAGTTAAACCAGTAGCGGACGCAGACACTATTTTGGCTAATACTTCTTTATTAGAGGCAGCTCAAATGTTTGAAACTAAAAACACTCCTGCATTAATTGTGATTAATGAGTCGGGAGAAGTCCTTGGGTTACTAGAAAAAGCCTCTATTATTAATTTGATGAAGGAAGAAGAAGCCGTAAAGGAAACAATTACGGTAGATTCTACTCAAGATGATGAGAAAGTGATCGTCAACTAAAGATATCGAGCTAAATCTCAATAGTTTGCTTTCATTTTAGACTGTCATGCTCAGTTAAAATGCGCTCAACCCTTGCTTCTTCTATTTTAACAGTTAGCTTTTTTGCTTCATGGAGATCTCTTTGAGTTTTGGTGAGGCTGACGGTTGAGCCAATGGAAAATGCCAACCCCATGCCCATAAAACCTTTAACCCAGGCATCAACAGGCAAATACAAAATGCCAAAGGAAGTGGCAGAAATAGAAATCACAAAAGATAACCAGGTTTGAGCGATCCAAGCTGAACTATGATCTTGATTAACTACTTTTCTCGCCATGATGAGAATGTCCCTCAAATAATATCTATTACCAAATATCTTAAGGAAATTTACGTATGGAAATTACAACAAAATGACAGTTAATCGACTGGCTTGATTTTATTCCTGAGTATTTTTCTTAGCTGATACAACGGTGCTAATATAGCCTTCCACATCCCGCTGCATAATACTTTCTACTCGATCCGCAAACTCAGCATAGACTGCGCTATGACTTTGGGCATTAATATAGGGACCACTTAACTGGAAAAATTGCCAGCCTTCAATCTTCATTAATTCAGCGCTGTTACGATAATGAAGATAACGTTTCTTATATTGAAAAAACTCTTCTACCGCAGCACTAATGGCAACGACTTGACTCAAGGCAAATGCCACCCAACCGATCGCTTCTTTGATATTATTGCCGTTGATATTAATTCCCACTAAAGCAGGAACAATTACGCCGCCAATAATTGTAATGAGACGCAAAAAATAATAGCGGTTACGATTCTGTTGAGCCCGACTTTCTAACCAAAGCATTTGAGACATCCAACGAGACTTCATAAACTGTCGCTGTAAATCTGACAACTCAATCTGTTGGATCAAAGAGTTCATCTCTTGTTTAAACTGTTCATTATAATTTTTCGGCGCTTTTGTTTCTGGACTATTTTCTAAGTTATTTGTTTCTAAAGTGCTGTCACTCATGTTTTATGTCCTCGGTAAAGTTAGTACAAATTTAGCAAGCAAAAAGCAAAGAGCAAAGAGTTACCAACAGTATTACTTGCGGTTTTACATCTGAAATCAACAAGACTCTAAATCTGCTTCCTGCTGCCTTTTTTGTCTCGATTCCAATAATCAAACTTGTTGGTATCTAAATGTTCGACAATCCCTCCTAATTGACGTACTTGCTTGACCATATCCCCAGTCCCACCAGGACCATCTCCACCTTTGCCATCCCATAACACAATCAACCGTATTCGCTCTATACCATAGACTAAGCTTGAATAGAGTGCCCAACGATTATTGCGCTCAAAAGGATCGACTCCGACGGGTAAAGCTCCGACTTGTTCATGTTGAAAGTGAAGCTCGACTTGGGGATGATTTTTGATTTTATAGAAACGCTCAACCCAATTCCCCTCCACAAAGCCCACGGACTGCTTAATAAATTCCCCTGGCTCAAAGGGGAGATAAGCTGCCACTTTCAGTTGACGTTTTAAACAGGCTTCTAAAAAGAGAATATCTCCCCCACAGGCAATGCCAGCAGCGATCGCCAGATCTCCCGCATTAGCTTGGAGTTGATCCAGTACCTCCTCAATTTTCTGTTGTACTTCGTCTTCCATACCTGGGGGAAATCGAGGCTCTGAGCGCGTAGGGCTATCAATCATATGACCTGAAAAGAGGAAAACTTGGGGTGGTTTTTCTGTTGTTTGGGGGGAAGCGATCGCTTGTTCTTGATATTCGATGCGATTTAATTCTTCTTGAAGCACTTTAATACCTGCATTGACATATTCGGGACGAAAATTCAGAGATTCAGAGAGTCTTAATGATTCGAGACTAGAATTTAAGGCAAATTTATTGTTCCACAGCAGGTTAAGTGCCTTTTTATACGCTCTGGTTACTTGTTGGGGATTGCGGGCGGTACAGACTGCTAAATCACCAAGGGAGAGAAAGACCCAGAAGTTATTGGTATCCAGGTTAGCGGCACTTTCCAGACTAAATTGAACGGCTCCAGAAAGGGAGGTTAGTTGCTGCTTAATCGCTTTTTCATCGGGATCGCTGCTGTTATGACCAATGTGTTCAACTAAATATTTGAATAGGGCAGATAGCGTTAGAGCATTAATCCCCGAATAGTAGTGATTCTGATCGAGACGGTAAGCTTGCAGATAAGTTTCGATCGCTTTTTGCAATAAGTGAGCAGAGTCGTAAGCTTTTTGGAGACGCTCAGGTTGCTTTGAGATCCGAACCCATCGCTGTTTCCAGATTTCCTTGTAAATGTGACCTAAGTAAGAAATTGCCTCAATATTGTGGGGTTCGTTTCGCAATAAGGACTCTAACTGAACAACTGCCTCGTCATATCGTTTTAGTCTACTGAGGTGAAAAGCTGATTCACAGCGAAACCCCGAATTACTGGGTTCAAGTTTAAGACCAATGAGATATTGCTTGAGGGCGAGTGGATAATTGCCCAGATTTCTTAAAGCTGCTCCTGCTTTGGCGATCGCCTCAGTCTTAATTAAGGGGTTACTCACTTCTTCCGTTAGAAGTAGAATATCGCCAATGCGATCTTGTCTTTGAGCGATCGCTACCCGTTGCTGCCAATTGTTATATTCATCCCAGTAGCCCACTGCGAGGGGAGTACGGAGAGTTTTGCGATCGGGTTCAGATAAACCATCGAGTAAGTTGAAAATCGGGCTATGAATGCGATTATGATCCGATTTCCAGGTAGCATGAGCCATTTTTGCGATCGCACTTTTATCTTGCTCTCTAAATTGAGGATCGCTTTGACCATGTTCATCGCAATGATAGGGCAAGGTGCGAACATTAAAGATATCGAAAGGCATATAGGCTCGACCAGACTGAATATGGATCAGTCCCCGCTTACGCAGGGCATGGCGCACTCCTAACTCATAAAAGACATTAGCATTATCAATACTCAGGTCGGCAATTACTAGATCCGCCAGCAATAATTCTTGAAACATGTCAGTTAAGATATCACCACTAACCGTCTCTTCATCTGCCCGAAATGGCTCAAACCCTGCTGTAATTAAGGCTGGTTTAATTAATTCCTGATAAATATGATTAAAATCAATCCAATGTCCATCTGGTGCTTGTTTCTTGCCAAAGGGCATGACGACAAAGGCATGGGGCAATCCCTGGGGAGCATGAGATGCCTCTGATGGCGACGGAGAAACTACCTCTTGACTGTTTTGAGAGACTGATTCCTCTTCAGGAGTAGAATTATTCTGATGAATTATATTTTGATTAGGCATCGTTAATAAAAATAAAAATAGAGAAAACTATCAACTTCTTACTTCTTACTCTTTACTTATCAACAATGCCGTCACAGAGATGGCGATCGCTATTTTCAACTGCCTGATTGTATCTCAGATAATTCTCAACCCAATTACAACTATGTGTCAGGAGATCGTTAGCATCAAGGATACTGTGCTTATTCCAGAGAATTACTGTCCTGTCGTTACTTCCTGAAGCAAGAGTTTTGCCATCGGGGCTAAAATCAATGCTCTGCACCGCAGCACTATGACCCATCAAAGTTTTTTCTAAGTTAGCCTGCTTACCGTCCCATTGCCAGAGTTTAATTGTCTTATCCACGCTGGCTGATGCAATCATGGTTGAATTTGGTCTAAACTTAACCCCCAAGACGGAATCCAAATGTCCTTCTAAGGTTGCTAGCAACTTGCCATTATTAATATTCCAGAGTTTGATTGTATTATCACCGCTTCCAGAAACAATTAGCTGACCCCCATTCGAGGGCAAGCCATCAGCACTAATATCCAGGTCAAATACAGTACTTTTATGACCTTTAAGAGTTTTGATTAGAGTGCCATCTCTCTGCCAGATTTTAATCGTATTATCACCGCTTCCCGAAACAATTAGCTGACCCCCATGTTCGAGTTTATTCCCTTTCGGGTGCAAGCCATCAGGACTAAATGCCACTGCATTCACTTCCTCTCGATGACCTTTAAGAGTTTGTAGTAACTGAACGTTTTTCTGTTGAGGATCTACTTGCCAGAGTTTGATAGTTTGGTCAGCACTAGCAGAAGCAATTAACTGACTGTTGGAGCTAAAAGCAACTCCGTAAACACTATCTTGATGACCTTTAAGAGTTTGTAGTAACTGAACGTTTTTCTGTTGAGGATCTACTTGCCAGAGTTTGATAGTTTGGTCAGCACTAGCAGAAGCAATTAACTGACTGTCGGGGCTGAATGCAACTTCATAAACACTATCTTGATGACCCTCAAGAGTAGTCAATAATTTACCGTTTTTTTGCCACAGTTTAACAGTATTATCTTCACTGCCAGAGACAATAAATTGACCATCGGGACTAAAATCGACACTCTTAACCAAATTCCGATGCCCAAATAGGGTTGTCAGTAAACTGTTATCAGGCTCCCAAAGCCTCACGCTGTTATCGGCACTGCCAGAGATAATGAATTTACCATCAGGACTAAAATCAACTGTGTTTACCTGATCTCGATGCCCTTTGAGAGTAAGTAATAAAGTGCCATCTACTTGCCAAAGTCCCAGGGTTTTATCTTGACTGGCAGAAGCAATTCGTTGACCATCAGGACTAAAAGCAACATCCCTAACTGCTCCCCGATGCCCCTGGAGAGTCGTGAGTAAGGTGCCATCCCTTTGCCAGATTTTAATTGTGGTATCTTCACTAGCCGATGCCAGGAGTTGACTATCGGGGCTGAAAGCAATGTCCCAAACCTTATTACTATGACTTTTAAGAGTAGTGAGCAAAGTGCCATCCCGATGCCAGATTTTAATTGTTTTGTCATCACTAGCCGCAGCAATGAGTTGATTATCGGGACTAAAAGCGACGGAATTAAATGGAGACCCATTCTGATTATCACCTCTCAGGGTAGCTTGTAAGATAGCTTGACTCCCATCCCAATCCCATAGCTCAATGGTTTGATCCTGACTAGCTAATGCTAAGGTAGTACCATCTGCACTGAAAGCGATACGGTTAAAATCTTCCCGCCCCTCAAAAGTTTTGATCAGAGTCCCATCCCGTTTCCAGAGTTTAATCGTATTATCGACGCTGGCAGAGGCAATTAATTGACTGTCAGGACTAAATGCTACTGCATTTACTGAGCCTTCATGCCCCGTCAAGGTTTTCAATAAAGTACCATCATTTTTCCAGAGAATAATTGTATTATCGGTACTTCCTGAGGCAATTAGTTGCTGATCAGGACTAAATGCTACTCCCAAAACTGCACCATAATGTCCTGAGAGACGATTTTGCTCCTTGATCGTAAATGTCACCTGTTGCAGTGCTTTGGAAACTTTGGCTTGAGGATCTTTCCCTGCAATTAAGGCTAGCTTTTGTAGTTGTCGTTTTGCTTTGATGGCTTCAATCAGGGCATTTAACTTTTTCTCCGAGGCAAAAAGAGCCTCACTCGATAAGCTCATGGCATTTACTTGGCTAATCTTAGATTTTCGATACTCATGTAAGGCTGCTAACCCTAAAGCTGTGGTGATCATAAATCCCACGGTAGCAATACCTGCAAAAAACTTTTGTCGCCGAGCATATTTTTTCTCTTCTACTAATCTGGTTTCGGCTTCTTGAGTTCGTTCTTTTTGCAACCGTAATATCTGTGCTTGTTGCTCTTTTTCGGCTTCCGCTTCGGCTTCAATAATCTTTTGACTTGTGGCAATATACTCTTGCTGTAAATCGGTGGCAGTTGGTTGTTTATTTTCTTGGCGAGTTGACAAAAACCAGTTTTGAGCTAGGACAAATTCACTCCCCCGCAGCAGTAAATCTTCATTTTTGTCCCTTTGCAACCATTCCCTGGCTCGCTGTGACCATTTGGTGTGACTATGGACATGTTCTCGATCCGTATCTATAGTCCTGACTAGATTCGGGAAGTTAGCATTAAAATCGCCATCATGCAAATTAAAGTCAATCCACTGTATCTTAGCTAGAGCAGGGTGTAAGTCTGGAGTCGAAACAGGTTGATAAACTATGGTGACAAACCGCTTATTTAATTTCTGAGCATATTCCACCTCATCAGCGCAATAGGGTGAATTGACTGATTTAGGGGAAATGATAAACAAAAAGTTGTCACAGTTGGCAATCCCGTTATAGATCTCCTGTTGAAAATCTGCTCCCGAAGCAATACTTTCTTGGTCAAACCAAGTGAGTTTTCCCACTTCTGTTAGAGCATCATTGAGCTTGCGGGCAAAATCGGCATCAGCACGGGAATAGGAGATAAAAACTTCGAGGGAAGATGCTTTTGGTTGTTGGAGACTCTTCGTCACAAATTCTTCTTGTAGGGGTAAGGGAAGACAGTCTTTGCGTCGTTTAGCAACTTTCAACCAACCTGCAAAATGCTGAAGATTATAGCTTCTAAGTAAGATACTCGGATTATGGTTTTGTCTTTGCCATTTGAGCGCTTTAACTAACAGTAGTTTGTGATTTTCATAATAATAACGATCAGTTTTTAATTCCTTGAGTAATTTATCAACACCTTGGCGGTATTTTGTCTCATTTTCCGCATTAGTTAAGTCAATAAATTGTAATTGCTGTAACTCAGCAGGCATTAACTGTATATCCGTCTCTTCAATCAACAAGGGAATGATCCGTTTATTGTTAGCCAGAGCATAAATAAATTCTTGTTGGCAATAGTGCGATCGCAGGGTATTAGCAGAAATTAGGTAAACAAAATTATCGGCTCTTTCAATTCCTAATTTAATTTCAGTTTCAAAGGCAGTTCCTGTTTTTATATCTGTTTGATTTGTCCAAGTAGTTAACCCTTCTCCCATCAAGGTATAGCCAATTTTTTCTTTAATTTCATTATCTTCATCTGATGCAGCCAAGAAAACTTGGGTCATTAGGTTATTAGCATTCTTGATACTTTCGCTAATAAATTCACAGTGTAATTTTGTCGGTAGACAGGGCTGTTGTTCTTCAGAAAATCTCTTTTTCAGCCATTGCTTTGCTTCTTTTCTATCTGATCCAATTAATAAATAATTTGTTTGCTTTTGATTTCTTGACCAAGCTAAAGCTTGTACCAAAAATTGCGTATGCTTAGTGACATAGTCTTTATGTTTAGTAATAGCCTGAATTAGACCATCGAAGGAGTTGGTAAAATTATCAATCTCTTCTCGACAGTATATCCAATTGATTTTACTAATCGCTGGATGCATATTAGTAAAACTAGAATGTAATCCTTGTGTTTGATATTTTTGCCAGTTGTCACTAGTCTGGTATGGATTTCTTGACTGCCAAGTTTCGTAACTAATTTGCTCTACATGAAATATAGGAATGATTCGTTTCCCATATCTTATTGCTTGATTAATTTCCTTGAGGCAATACTTAGAATTAGCGGAATGAGGAGCGATGATAAAAATAAAATTATGGGACTTTTCAATACCACTATTAATCTGTTCCTGAAAATCTACAGCGAGGGGAATATCGTCTTGATCAAACCAAACATTCAAACCTTGTGCAATCAATTGTTCATTTAGCTTGGCAGCAAAATCTTTACTATCAGCGCGTCCGTAGGAAATGAAGACATCAAAAAAGTTTTTCATTTGCGTCTAAACCACAACTTGTTAAAATCTGACACTCGATTATTGTTCCCAAAAGAAGTCTCAACTATCGCAGTACTTTAATTGGTTAGGATAACTTTAGTTAACTGTTCGTAAGTAACGAGTAATGAGTATCCTAAAAAATCACTTCATGACTACTATCAGTATCATGTTAATTTTCCCTGATTGATCCTTCTTATTGATGAAGCTTTAATGGATTTAGATAGTTGGAATTATAATTGTCTCTAAATAGGGATTTTAAAAGGAAATTTAAGAACAAATATACTGGCAAATTTTTTTTAAATTAGGTATTGACTCAGCGATCGCTCTTTTGGTAAAATTATTTTCATAATCGGAATAGTTGCGCTTATCAGTGAGTCCTTAGATTTTTATTATGAAGAGTATTTTTTTATTTAATCAGAAAAAGTGGTCACAAGTCAAGAATTTTGTGGTTTTTCGAGAAGTATTTTTTAAAAAATTAATCTTTGTATTCGCCTTGGGACAAAGGTTGTAGCTGTTTGCTTTTGCTCTCGTGAAATATTATATCATTTATGAATGCGATCGCGATCGCTTCGGGAGAAACTAATCTAAAAATTATACCAGTTTGAAAAAGTAGTGAGAGACTTAGTAAAATACTAAAAATAGTAAATATACCCTAATGTCTGCAGGGCCTAGGTGCCGCAGCGCCCATATGCGGGCCGTAAATTTCTTGCGAATGTCTGCCACCTGGGCCGCCATCCCTGGATCCGAAGAAAAGTGTACCCCCAATATCTTCATAGAGTCACCCGCCGTGACCTTGTTGCCTTGGTTGTCAAAGAAATGGGCCTCTGGAGCGTAGCTCTTCAGTTCCGAGATTAGGAGCGCCTTGGTTTTACCGGAGTTGATCTTCATTCCTTGAGCTAGGGCTTGGAACACTATGGTGCAGAAAGCGTTTTGTGTTCGGACAGCCCACTTGTCCCTGACGAACCTCCCATCGGACGGGACGGTATCGAAGTTTAGCTTCTCCATGATGACGTTGTCGTCCACGTACTTGTAGACCTCCAGGGCAAGTCTTACAAATGCGGGTAGGTGTCGGTAGTCAGGGGCTGTAGGTTCATCAGGGACAGGGAGAGGGCCAGGGCCACCCGGGACAATGGTAGGTAGGCCAGTGCCGCCCTGATCGTTGTTGACCTCAGGTGCTGCAACCTCGAACGAGTCAATGCTGCAATTGAAGAGAAAAACGCCGAGTATAGATCCCTGCGGCACACCACCCAGGACGCCGCGCGGGTTAGAGAACGTAGATCCAATTTTGACCATCATTTTCCTGTCACTGAGGAACGACGAAACGACTTTGAGGGCAGGGTTGCTAGCGCCCTTGTCCCTGAGCGTGGTGAGGCAGTGGTTGAAGTCTAGGCGGTTGAAGGCCTTGGCGAAGTCTATTGAGGTGAGAAGCACAGCTGCCCTGGGATCCT
>CALLPS010000455.1 GCA_938015355.1 uncultured Pleurocapsa sp. | reverse complement strand
AACCTTAGAAGTATTAGAATCAAATCCTGATGTGGGAATGGTCTACACAGATCATTTCGTGATCAATGCTGATGGTGAAGTTAAGGGCTTGGGTAAGAGGTGTTCGATTCCTTATTCCCAAGAGCGATTACTGATTGATTTCATGACTTTCCACTTTCGCCTGATGCGTCGTGATGTTTATGATGCCATTGGTGGCTTCGATGCCAGTTTAAGTTCAGCAGAAGATTATGATCTTTGTTTACGCCTTTCTGAAGTAACCGAGATTAAGCATCTTGCCGCACCGCTTTACTATTATCGTTGGCACGAGCATAATCTTTCCACTACTCAATCATTAATTCAAACTAAGTATTCGGCGATCGCCATAAATCGAGCTTTAGCCAGACGAGGCTTAAATCGGAAATTTGAGTTGGAGGTTAAGCTCAACCCTGAGTATAGACTTCGGCGTTCAACGAAAGTTGCCGTACCGCGTGTTTGGGATTGGATTATCCAAAACAGGTACTACTTCCCTCAATGATGCTTTCTCAACTGTACGATCCCTAGTTTTTCTTTTCCTCACAGAAATCAGGCTCAAGAATCTTCGATGGCTTCCAGTTTTAATCTCACTTTGCACTAAATCTACATTGCTAGTTGTTATGCCTAAATCTAGTCATGGAATTAAAATCGCTCATATCGTCCTCATCCTGGCTTCGACTGCTTCGTTTTTAGAAGAGAGATGTATTCTCACTATTGTTTGGGAACAGCCTGTATTGGCATGAGGTTTGTTGGCAGAATCTTACTACTTAATTTAATTGCTCATGCCCGAAGATTTCAACTATTCAAAAATTTACACTTAACCTTTCATCTTGGTGATGACCGTTCTTGGGATCAATCTTTGTATTCTGACTATACTCAGCATAATCAACAAGAACTTCTCAAAGTTCGTCAGAAATTAGATTTTCTCTTGTCTAAGCAAATGTAATTTTTGCTATTTATCCCGTAGAACGTATCTTAAGTCGATTTGTTGAAACTGCGAGGAACTTTTCTTTTCCTTACGAACAAAACAGTACAAGTACTCTACTCGTGATAATGACAGTTATCACGAGTAACTATTGCTTTTAGACAGCTTAAACCTTTGCTTTTCTAGTAAATTTTCAATATTTGCTCCTGGATTATTCTCCCAACGATCGCCCACATGAGCATAAATCGAAGTAGTCCTCGGATCAGCGTGTCCTAGCAAATCTTGAACTTGTCTTAGATCTGAACCAGTTCTCAATGCCTGAGTTCCTGCTGTATGCCGCAAACTATGGGCTGATAAAGTTCTGCCTTCTTGATGTTTTAAGCCTGTGGCTATAAGATAGCGATCAACTATAGCCCGTATACCCCTACGAGAAAGTTGTTTACCTTTGCTGTTGTTACTCACTGAGACAAATACATAATCCCCTGGCTTTATTTTACGTCTCAGCACTTTCCGTCTCATGGTCAGATATTCCTCTAACTGCTGAGATAGAGTATCAGTCAAAGGTACGATTCTACTAGCTCGCTTGGCAAAAACTCTCAGTCCCGTTTTCTTTCCTTGACGTACAATTTGCTTAACCTGAAGATTGTGCAACTCGACGGTACGAGTTCCCTCAATGCTCATAATGCCAATCAAAGCGCGATCGCGCAAAATTGGTAGTCGCTTTTTATTAGTTTTGACCTGACTTAATTGAGATTCAATCTCGCCTAGCAATAATCCAAGTTCTTCAGGGTCTAGATATGAGATATTAGCAGCAGGATCGGTTCTTTCACTAGGGGCTTTGATCCCCGTCGCAGGGTTAGTTGTGATCAGTCCTCTACTAACAGCACCTTTGTAGAGACTCTTAACAATCGTTAGCTTGTTATCAATAGTAGCAGCAGTATAGTTTTGCTCAATTAGGTGCTGGCGATAGAGTTTAATATCGTCTTTATCTGCCTCAAGAGGTGGAATTAAGTTGTCCTTACACCAATTTAAGTATTGCTTGCTTTGACTTATGTAGCAGCGAATAGTATCAATAGAAGCTGCGCCATCTCCCACTTCTAATTCCAGAAATTTAGCAAAACTTTCTTCAATAGTTTCTACCGTTACAGGAATAGCTATTTCTGTTGATTTGTCAACTTTTGTTTCTATTTTTTGCTCAACAGAAACTATCTTTATATCTAGATTTTCCATTAAGAGTATATACTTTTACAAGTAAGTTTCAACATCAAGCCCCTGTTCTTTGGCAATACGAAAAATTGGGCTTCTTAAAGTATCACTTGCCATATCGATTGTTTTTACTTTCGATGAGTGAATTATCGACTCAGATCTTTCATAGAGAGCAATCACATTCTCACCATTGTGCGCTCCACTAAATATCAATCCATCAACTTCACCATAAAGTTCAGGATGCTCATAGAAATACTTTCCCCATGACTGGGTTATTTTTCTTTGGGTAATGCCAGATATAGCAGCTACCGTACCTGCTGCCATCGCTGCTTTTCCCCTTAAATCGAGCAATTTAAGATCTTTGCGGAGATATATGATAGCCAGCTTGACATTTGCCACATTGATAATTTCACCATCGCCAAAATATTCGGCAATACAGCAAGAAAGACTAAATCCTGCATAAATAATCCTTCTTTGGTCATCCTCCTTTGGTACTTCATTATCATGATGGTCAAACCTACTTACTGGCCCATAGCTGCGGAATCCAACAGCCGTCGCATTATATCGTGTCGGGTCGAATATCCTTCTCAGCTTGGTATTAGCGCTCAGTATTACAGTTTGAGGATTTACATTACGTACTGGTGGTGGTGGTTTAACATCGACCATTAGAAAAGATTAACTCCTCTGGCTTCGATGACTACATCATCGATGTTTCCTTGCTTGAGTATTTCTATTGGAGTTTGATTATCAAATGCTGGATGAGGTTTAGATAACCAATTAAGCTTAGTAAAGTCAGACACTTCTAACGCCTTAAGTACTTGAGACAAACCATCTAAGATACCATCGTCTCCTTCGGGGTCAAACTGCCACAGGGGAAATTTATATACCCCCTTATCCTTGATGCCCAAAATATCTTTGGCTTTGAGCTTATCGTGGATCGTCTTTCTAGTTTTCCAATCAAGTAATTCAGCTACTTCAGTTGAAGTCAGGCTTTTAGCTAACAATCGACGACGACGTTCATACAGACGATGTAGATTAGCTAATTCCAAATGCCAAGATGGTTCGTCAGAATAATCATCTCCAGCAATTTCTTTAGCTAGCTCGATTTCTTCATCACTTACTCTTTTTGGCTGTAAAGCAACTGCCAAGTTAGCTAAATCTTCGGCATCCGCGATCGCCATTAACGATTCTAGCAATCTAGTTACCTGTTTGATGGATTCTTTTTTACTATCGGGTACTTTTTGCTGAGTTTTCATGAATAATAGTATACGATGTATACCAAAATTATATAGTATGCATAAAGAAAATATCTAGATCCGATAATTACCCTAATAGGTAGTAGAAAAGTTTATTTAATAGCTAAAAGTATTGTCTAGAAGTAAATATAAGAATTTGATTAATAATCATATGTGTATTGTTATGGAATTGTTGTGTTAAAATTAAATTCAGGCGATGCTGGTGTTCAGCCAGCTTATCGAACCGACTTTTGAAACAGCGTAGTGGAATTAAAGTAACAACATGACTGCAATCGATATCTCGGCATTTACCGAAGGCATTAGCGATCGCAATTTGGAGAGGCTTTGTACGGATAATCCATTATCTTTATCGAGGGAAGATGTGTTGCCGTCTTTGGAAGTAAGTCTCCAGGATGTGTTTGAGTAGTGGGCAGAAAGGCTAATCCTAAATGTGTTTACTGTTCTAAAAACTATACTGAGACAGAGGCACAGAAGAAAAATGCTGAGTGTTACGTATTGGAAAAACGTCTCTGCTATCACCGACGACGGAGATTAGCTAATCGTGATGAGGATAACGCCAAACAGCGGGAACGCTACGCCAGAAAGCAAGGAATTGCCAGCCTAGAGCCAATTTTACCCCATGGGTTATGGGTAGAGCTAGTAGTTTTTGGCACAAAACATCAGTCGGTTCACGCTCTGGGATTACGGATTTATCAGGGTAATCAGGTTCGGTACAAGATGTTCCCCCAGCATACTCAGGGCTTTTCTTCTCAAGAGTTGAAGGAATATGTAGACGAGATTATGACTCACCTAGAAGCAGAATACGACATTGATCGTATCGGACGCTACTACTGGAGCGATCGCTCTTTATGTCCTGTATGTAGCAAGGGGAAGTTTTAAGTTGAATTTAGATTTTGCGAGTCTGATTGTTGCCGAAAAGGATATTCTGGCTTCTAATAGAAGTGATCGCATCAAACTTAGTTCTCTAGGAACAATTTACTACGATTGTTCTCAAGGTATTTTGGCTAAGTCGGAAGAACTGTTGAATTTGGCAACGCGAAATATTCATCCTCAAGGGGATGTAGAAGTTGATGAGAGCTTTGAGCTATTTTTGCAGGGTTGGCTGCGACAATCAGTGAGCCTAAATTTTCTTGATGCCTATCTGCAACCAAGAAAGCGTCAAGCCTACAGTCGTGAAAGCAATGTTGAAGTTGTGGAGATTGCTCCTGTAGAGGCAGTAGCAGCATTTGCCGTAGAAGATAGTGTAGCGGAGACTTTAGAAATCGCCCATGAGGAAAGCGTACGGGAGTGGTCAGAGTGTTTGGTAGAAGTTATGGATTTATGGGGTTACGATAGTTATACCTTTGGTCAGTTGGTGAGTTTGAGCAATCTGTCTTCTGGGAGAGTTTTCTTGGCTTTGTTTTTGAGTGAACGTTTTGAACTAAGCAAAGATAATAATTTTTATGGAGAGGTTGTGGTTAGTATTTAGCTTGGTTGTGATACTAGAGCGATCGCATTATGAAAAAACATTTGCTCTCCTGGCACTATTGCATATTGCATTAAAGATAGAGGTAAAAAGTGATCGCGATTACACATAATATAATTTTCAGATCATATCTTTTCATAATACCAAGATCGATAATTGAAATATATTTATATTGGTTAATATAGTCTTGGTGGCAATGCTGCTAGGACTATTTATTAACAGAACTATTTTTCAGATAATAATCAAAGCTCTTGCTCTTTTGTTTTAGTCTTTGGTGAAACAGTAGCTTTTTGCATAACTGTTTGTTGATATTGCTCGATCTCTGACAACTGGTTTAAATCTTTCAGCTTCAAAATGCGATCGCTTTGACTCAAAACAGCATTCACTTTGTCTGCTGCTAATTCTTGATCGGAGTCAAATTCGCTAATAATTTCTTTAACAGCAGACTTAAAGCTTTAGCAAGTTCGTAAACTACTCTCTCACTCCAGCCAGGAGCAGTTTCTTCATCGAGCTTAACCATCATTAGGAGTAACTTCAGGAAAAACATCATAGCGATCGCCAGCTTTAATG
>CALLPS010000454.1 GCA_938015355.1 uncultured Pleurocapsa sp. | reverse complement strand
TTCTGAGATCGTGAAATCTAACTTTTTTGCCATTAATCAATAATCCATTAACACTGGTTTTACCTTCGGAATTACCGTCAATAATTCGATAGTAATTGCTATCCTCTTCTTCTCTTTTGATTAAAGTCGCATGATGACGAGAGACAAACTGAGATTGCAGAATAATACTGCACTTGTTACCCCGCCCTAAAGAATAATTCTGCTCCTGGAGACAAATTTCCCGATGACCTTTGCCATCAGTAACTATTAGAACGTGTTCTTCACGATGTTTAACGGGTTTTGCAGTCATGAGGTAAGTTCGGAATCACCAGTTTATTTTAACGGGCTGAGACTACCTTAAAAATTTCAGTGTTCAGAGATAGCAAAAACAGGTTAATCTAAATATCCTTTTCTTTTTTCAGCTCTAGCCCACATTTTTTTTACTATTAGTTTTTACTATTAGGCAATTAGTCGAAATAAAATAGGGTGACTATTTTTCGCTGATCTTCTGCTTCCTGGCAAGACTTAAGCAAGGTATGACTATCATGAAAAGCAAAACAGATTAACTGCTGACAACGAGAAATAATCTCACTGTTGCACATTGCACTAGCTTCTCCCAAAGACAAGTGATCATTTTTAGAATTTTCGATTAAATGAACGACTTTTTCCAATTGTTTGGTGGATTCTCTGGGTTGGCGTGATAAGCTCTGAGGCAAAATTACGGTTAATAAATTCGGATCAGCGCGCATCGCACCTTTGATGGCAGCGGAATTAGTTCCAATCGCTCCAGAAGTAACTAATCGATTTCCCCCTAAAATCAATGCGTAACTCATCATTTCAATTAGCTGTTGATGTATTAGCGGTACATGGCGCGAACCCAATAACGCGATACGCTTAGAACCAGTTTGCTGAATGGCTGCAAGTTCTTGAGTTAAGGTGTCGAGGCTTATGTCGCTGGCGGTTATCGTGTCTAAAGGTTGTTGGCTCAATGAATGAAATGTCTAATTATCTTAATCTTAACGAGGCTAATTCTAACAAATGATTGCCAGCTAAAGCGATAGCTTGTGGTAAAACTTTACTCCTGAATCATTGACTGACTTTGTTGAAATCAATCTATATTTTATTAATTGTTATATTTTGAAGAGAAATCTATGATGGTTGTTCAATCACATTATTGAAAGCCGCAAACCCATGTTACCCAAAATATTCTTTATTTCCCTGATGGGTTTTATTGCCCTGTATTTTCTGAGAGGGATTGGCTGGATAACTTTTCTACCAGGAGGAATTATTTCTGTGTTGTTAATAATTACCGTAATATCTGGATTAACCTGGGGCATTTTAAAAACCAGAAGATACTAATTTAGCTTTTAGCTTTTAGTTCATGGCTTCTTAAAGATATTATTCTCTTTACTTTGAATCATCTCTTCATTTACTTAACTTTAATTTCCCTACTTGCTGTCTATGTCGCTTGGAATTTGGGAGCGAATGATGTGGCAAATTCTATGGGAACTTCTGTTGGCTCAAAAGCGATTACGATAACTCAGGCAATTATTATTGCAGGGATTTTGGAGTTCACTGGGGCGGTAGTATTTGGCAAGAAAGTAGCAGCGACTTTAGGGACTAAAGTGGCTAATCCCAGTTTATTTATCGATGCTCCTGAAACTTTTTTATTAGGGATGATTGCCGTATTACTTGCCTGTGGCATTTGGTTACAGATTGCTACAAGTTTCGGTCTGCCAGTAGCTTCATCCCATGCCGTAGTAGGAGCGATCGCTGGTTTTAGTTGGGTGGCTATTGGTCGAGAAGCGATCGCCTGGGGCAATATTGGCTTGATTTGTCTGGGTTGGCTTATTATTCCTGTAATAAGTGCCATGGTGGCAGCCAGTTGCTTTAGTTTGCTGCGTTACTGGCTATTGGAACAGGATAATATTCTCCAGCAGTTATTAGAATGGATTCCCTGGTTAAGCGCCGCTTTAATCAGTGTATTTGGGGTGATTGTATTGCCGACAGTAGTACAACTTTCCCTTTTTGATCCTGTGACTTTACCTGATAATACAATTTCCGTGGCAATCGGGCTATTAGGGACAGGAGTAATCACTTATTACGCTTGGAATCGGGTTACAGCTTATAGAAAACAACAGACTGAGGTTCTAATCGAAACCCTGGTTTTAGAAGGAGTTATGGGCAAATTTCAGGTGCTGAGTGCCTGTTTTGTCGCTTTTGCTCATGGTTCAAATGATGTTGGTAATGCGATCGCACCTTTAGCAGCTATTGTCTTTATACTAAATACAGGGGTAGTACCAATTAATAGTTTGGATATTCCCTTGTGGATCTTAGTTTTGGGCGGCTTGGGCATCGTTGCGGGTTTAGCAGTACAGGGAAAAAAAGTGATTGCTACGGTAGGGGAAAATATTATTACACTGGTTCCCAGCACTGGTTTTTGTGCCGAAATCGCCACTGCTAGTACGATTTTAATTGCCTCTCGTCTTGGCTTACCCGTCTCTACTTCTCATGCCCTAGTTGGTAGCGTCATCGGCATTGGCTTGGTTTCCCGTAATCAGGATGTACGCTGGGAGACAATTAAATCTGTAGTTTTAGCTTGGGTAGTTACTTTGCCCGTAGCAGCAATTTTAGGTGCCGTAATTTTCTCTTGCTTGCGAATATTGCCTTGGTTTTAATGGTGCTTTAATATTTATGATATTAACCTATGTATTAGCCTGATTTAGTACCTTGTAACTAAAATTTATTGCAATGCCTACTTAAAAATCTTATCATTGTCAACAAGCAGCAAATAATTGATAAAAGATTGGTATGGCTCACTATACGGCATCTTCATTAAAAGCCGAACTCAATTCCAGGGGTTGGCGCATGACCCCCCAAAGGGAGAAAATTCTGCATGTATTTCAAAATTTGCCAAAAGGCGATCATTTGAGCGCAGAGGAATTACATAATTTATTAGAACAACGAGGGGAGTCTATTAGTCTGTCTACAATTTATCGTAGTGTTAAACTAATGGCTCGCATGGGTATTTTGCGAGAATTAGAGTTAGCGGAAGGTCATAAACACTATGAGTTAAACCAGCCTTATCCCCATCATCATCATCACGTAGTTTGTATTCAGTGCAATAATACAATTGAATTTAGAGATGACACGATCTTAAAACACAGTTTAAAACAGTGTAAAAAAGAAGGATTTCAGCTAATCGATTGCCAGCTAACGGTAATGACTATTTGCCCCGAAGCGATTCGTTTAGGATGGCCATCAGCTTTACCCACAGATTGGTGTTGCACTCGGGTTATTTCCGAACAAGAAGCCAAGAAAAAACAGTAAATCGTCAATTGGTTAAAGACTAATTATTTGAACTAGACTAACTTGTCAGAATTGATAGTCAGTTATTCTGCTGTGCCTACCTGAAACCCTAGAGCCTTTTTCTTCATCATTTGAAAGATATTAAAAAAGCCGTTAGCACGAGAAGGAGTCAGACTAACCTTTAATCCCGTATCTTCAATAAAGTCGGGTTCAATTTTGGCGATTTCCGCTGGAGGGAGATCGTTTAATCCTTCAAGCAAAAATGCCACTAATCCCTTAACTAACTGGGCATCAGAGTCTCCCTCGTAATGTACCTTGCCATCTTGGAGACTGGCAGTAATATACACCTGAGAGACGCATCCTTTAACCTTGTTATCTTCCGTTTTAGCTGATTCAGGCATAGCAGGGAGTTTTTGAGCATACCAAAGTAGCTGCTTA
>CALLPS010000453.1 GCA_938015355.1 uncultured Pleurocapsa sp. | reverse complement strand
AATGCTGCGGTTTCTTAAAAAACTAGACGAAGAACGCTTGAAGAGCTTCGCCCTGATGTTTATGGAAGACTGCTATCAGGTTTGTAATGTTGCTAACTATGAATCTAGGGTTGATAGCTTGAGAGCTAAATTTAATCTGACTACTAGAGAGTTTCGTCAGCAAAATGCTTGGTTGACGAAAAATATGCTGCCAGAATCAGATTCATTTGAAAAACTCACCATGGGGGACAGCACGATTGTTTATGGTATACGCCATAATCCTGAAAAAGAGCCAGGAGTCGCCATAATTGCTAATTTTGAAGGGGATAAAGTTGAACTTGATGTGGCAGATATTCTAAAAATTGATTTAACAGAATGGGAAATTGCGATCGCAACTCCTGGTGTAGAAGCATCAGATCTAAGTGCTCTCAATTTAGGTAATGGTCAAGGTTTATTATTAACTCCCGTGAAGAAATAATCAGCCGATTGTAATATAATTTTGGTATTTTTTTTGCGATCGCGAATTTCAAGAAATTGGGATAGAGCGATCGCAAATTTGTCAATACTGACTCCAGTTGAAGAATCCGTCTACAAGGGAAAAGCTTTCTTTCCGACTGTTACAACTGCCAATAGTAAACCACTTGAGTAAGAGCAGGCTATTAGACATAAATCAATTGTCTTTATTGAAAGTTATCTAAAAGTTATCTAATTGTCAATTCTCTAATTTTCAGCTAGCATGATAGCATCAGGACACAAACGTCCTTAAAGTCAATGACAGGAAATGAATTTTTAAAAAAGCTTAAGAAGCTCGCTAAAAAGAACAAAATGTCCTTTAGTACGGATAAATCTTTTGGGAAAGGTAGCCATATGGGTGTCTACTATGGAGATAAGTTTACGACTCTTCGAGATCCAAAAGATGAATTAATGACAGGGACTTTTAACGCTATGCTCAAACAGTTAGGAGTTGACAAAAATGACCTTAATTAAAACATTTGATTACCCTGCTCAGTTAATAGCTGATGATCTAGAAGGTGGATATACTGTTGTTTTTAAAGATATTCCCGAAGCCATAACACAAGGAGTTGATAAAGAGGATGCTCTTGCAGCAGCAAAAGATTGTCTAGACGTAGCGATCGCAATGAGATTGAAAGCTCGACTAGATATTCCTCAGCCTACCCAAAAACTTGATGGCGAAATGCTAGTTTCACCAAATTTTGGAACTTGTATGAAAGCAGCTATTCTTCTAGCCATGAATGAAGAAGGAATTACTCAGAAAGAATTGTCAGAGGCTATGTCTATTAATGAAAGACAGGTCAGGCGGATATTAGATCCTGCTATCAGCACCAATTTAGATACTCTAGAACAAGCTTTATCTATACTAGAGATAAAACCTTCCCTAGAGTTCGTTAGAGTTTAGTCCCGATCAGGGAGCACTATCTACTTAGATCACTTTAACGACATTATAGGGTTGCAAGATTTTTTAATTCACATTAGGCGTAATATATCAAGTAATGTAATTTTGGTGTTTTTTTGCGATCGCGAATTTCAAGAAATTGATATTGAGCGATTACCCCCATTCGAGGGCAAGCGCTACCGCGTAGCCTACGGATCGCAAATTTGTTAATACTGACTCTAGTTGAAGAAGAAGTCTACACGGGGAAATCAGTCTATCTTCCCGTAAAAAAACAAATGCTAGCAAAGCGTTTTGATAAAGGTAGAGAGTGATTGCAGACAGTAATTTACTCACTATGTTTTAAATTCTTTAGCAAATTATTGTTAAAGCAATAGCTAGGTTAAAGCTCCAACTGGCGTAAGAATTCAGGTATCAAAATAAGAGATTGAAAAAAGGCGATCGCTTAAAATTTAGGTAGGGAGGAAAAAAGGTAAGTTATAGAGGTTGCAAAAGGGGAGAAAACTGGATAAGGTGGCATTAAGATGAGCCAGCAACTTCCAAGGAAAAACCGAGAACAATTGAACCAGTTGTCAATCAAAGAACTGGTAGAAAGGAGATCTAGCGAAGCTGTCACCAGGGAAAATCTAGCCTAAAAACCTTACAGAGTATGGGTTTCAAAATTAGGACAATAATTAAAATTACTACTAGGATGATCAAAAGTATCATCATAATTAAAAGTAATAATATCTTTATATTTTTTTATATATTGTTGACGATCATCTTGAATTATAGGATTACCACTAATATCTAACTCATGAAAACTTCTCTGTCTATCAGTTTTAATAATATTTATTTCCTGAATTATTTCTGGAGAAATAGTTGTTATTTGATTACTTGTAAGAACAATCCAATACAGATTAGGAAGTTTAATTATTTCTGGTGGTAATCTTGTTAGTTTATTATTACTTGAGAATAGTTTTTCTAGCTTGGTAAGCTGACCAATTCCCGAAGGTAATTTTGTTATCTTGTTATTATTAATACAAAGAGTTTCTAGATTAGTAAGATTCTCTATTTCCGAAGGTATAACTTTTATTTGATTATTGTCAAAGTTTAGTCCAGATAAATTAGTAAGATTCCTTATTTCTGGAGGTATAGCTTTTATCTGATTATTTTTTAATGAAAGACTTCTTAGATTAGTAAGATTGCCTATTTCTGGAGGTATAGCTTTTATCTGATTACCATCTAAAAAAAGTCCACTTAGATTAGTATTATGAAAATTGACTATTTCAGGAGGAATAGCTTTTATTTGATTATATTTTAGTTTGAGTTCATATATATTAGTATTAGCAAGTTGAGTGACTTCAGGAGTAATAGCTTTTATCTTATTACGATTTAAGTCAATCCAAGTTAGATTGGTGAGTTTTCCTATTTCTGGAGGGATGGATGTTAATTGGTTATTATTAACCTCAAAAGATTTTAAATTAGATAATTGTCCTATTTCTGAAGGAATGACTGTGAGCAAATTATTAGAAAGGTGGAGATATCCTAGATTAGAGAGTTGTCCAATCTCAGCAGGTATAGTTGATAATTGATTGTTGGTAAGTTCCAGATTTATAAGGTTAGAAAGTTGACCAATTTCAGCAGGTATAGTTTGTAATCCACTATTATTTATAGCCAGATGGGATAGATTAGAAAGCTGACCAATTTCAGCAGGTAAACTTTTGAGTTTTGGCTTACTGTTCGATATTGTAAGCATTCCTAAATTAGAGAGTTGACCAATTTCAGGTGGAAGACTGCTTAGATGAGAATCATAGAGATGAATTCTTGTTAGTTGAGAAAGTTGACCAATTTCTGGAGGTAATTTTCTGATAGGGTTAAATCCAAAATGTAACTCTTTTAGATTTGATAGCTGACTGATTTCTGGAGGTAAGGTTGTCAGCTTATTATCATGCAGCAAAAGTTCTTCGAGGCTAGATATTTTACCGATTTCTGGAGGCAATATTCTTAAATTTAAACCTTTAAGATCCAATTCTTTCGGTTGGTTTTCTATCGCTTTAGCAATTTTTTCTTGAGCTATTTTATAGCCTTTATAACTTTCGTATATATCTTGAAAGAAATTTTGTTTTTCTTTCTTTTGGTTGTATAAATTAACAAAATAATTATTAGATTTTGCTTGACAACCAGATAAGCTAAAAATACCGATTGAGAATATAAACAATATACTCAATCGGACGAATTTAAGATCTTTGTATCGGAGCAACTTCATCTGCAATAGTTCATAAACTATTGACATAACTTACCATATTTCATCAGGGTAAGCGCAAGAAAATTTAGGCATCAGATAAGTTAGACTATAGGGGAATCGAAGCAGCGAGAACTTTGAGTAAATAGCCTTTGTCCATGCTGGCTCGCTTCGCTTTCTGACGAGTGCTGCGCTTACAAATCGTTTCTTGATTAAGTAGATTAATCCTCCATCGCTTCAGTAGAGCGACATTTTCAGGAGCATTGCCTGTATGAATACGGCAGGCATCTTCCCCAAAAGTTACATCCAATATCCAATGGAGTTGGTTCTCAATTGACCAATGTTGTCGGATTGCTCTGCCCAGTTGTTGAGCATCAGGAGAGAGAGAACTAAGATAAAACATTACCTCACGGGTGGTCTTATTCCACAGATGGCGGGGGCGAATAACCATCACAATAGTTTGTAATCCAGACCACTGGGTCTGTTGATACAAATCCCCCATCTGAGAGATAGCAACAGCCCAATTTCATAATATTAGCGATTGGACGCGAAGCTTATTCTTTAGGGCTATGATAAATTATGGTATGACTACTTAAGATGCTTATAGATGCAATATTGTCAAACTAAGATAAGATTTTCGTTACACTAGTACATATAACAGTTTATTAAGAGAATTCGTTTTTTAAGGCGATCGCCAATTTTTATTCTCAATAAGGACTTATTACTTACGCAAAAATAAGGGTTTGAAGAGTTGAAAATATTTTTGGCACTGTAGTCCCTAAAGCCACATTGATTATAGCCTACAATCACCTATTTGCGTTAATTTTTCTGAGGCATTTTTTGATATGAAAAAATGTAAAGTATATAAATTTTTAAGCTATATTAGATTTTATGAAAAGCAATACTTATAAGAAGATAATCGTTTTTTCAAAGAGAATGAAAGGGATACGATCTCGATAATTATTCTGAGATTTTGATTAACTTTGTTAGGAATTATTCGGTGAGAAGCTTTGCGATCCGTAGGCTACGCGGTAGCGCTTGCCCTCGAATGGGGGTAATCGCTCCATACTAATTGCTTGAAATTCGCGATCGCAAAAAACACCAAAATCTGTCAGATGATGTAGCATTACTGGTGAGATTTTGGGATATGACATGGTAAAGCAAAAAGTTGGCTTATTGTTTGGTGGTTGTTCAGGAGAGCATGAGGTTTCTATTACTTCCGCAAAAGCGATCGCATCAGCACTAGAACAAGGTGAGAATAAAAGTAAATATGATATCCGACCCATATATATTGACAAAAGTGGGACATGGCAACCCAGTAATCTCGCACAGCAGGTACTTGCTTCTGGAGAACCTTTATTATTGAAGGGAACAGAAACTACTCCTAGAGAGGAGAATAGTAGTAACCTGGCAACTAAGGGTTTTTCGGCTCTCTCTAACCCAGGACAAAACAGCTATTCTGAGATTGATGTCTGGTTTCCTATTTTGCATGGCCCTAATGGTGAGGATGGTACGGTACAGGGTTTACTAAGCCTAATGAATGTTCCTTTCATTGGTTCTGGGGTACTAGGTTCTGCCTTGGGTATGGACAAAATTGCCATGAAAATGGCGTTTACTCAAGCAGGATTACCCCAGGTGGATTATGTCGCGGTTAATCGCTCCCAGATATATTCTAATCCTTGTGTTTTCCCCAAACTATGTGATGATATTGAAGCGAAATTGGGCTATCCTTGTTTTGTTAAACCCGCCAACTTAGGTTCATCGGTGGGAATTGCCAAAGTGCGATCGCGTGCAGAATTGGAAACGGCATTAGATAATGCGGCTAGTTATGATCGTCGCATTGTTGTCGAAGCAGGAGTTAATGCCAGGGAAGTTGAATGTGCTGTCTTGGGTAATGACAATCCGAAGGCTTCTGTCGTAGGAGAAATCACTTTTGATAGCGATTTTTACGATTATGAAACTAAATATACAGAAGGGGCTGCCCAGTTGCATATTCCTGCTGATCTGCCCCCAGAAATTAGCGATCGCATTAAGACCATGGCAGTTGAAGCTTTTATCGCAGTAGACGCAGCAGGATTATCGAGAGTGGATTTCTTTTATGTCGAAGAGACAGGAGAAATCTTTATTAATGAAATCAATACTTTACCAGGGTTCACTTCTACTAGTATGTATCCTCAACTCTGGGGTCATAGTGGAGTTTCCTTTCCTGTATTAGTAGATCGCCTGATTAACTTAGCTCTCGAACGTTACCGCGAGTCAAACCCTAATTGATTACTGAGCAAACAAAAAAGTTGAAATAACAGCAATCTGAGTTACTCTAAACCTTGTGAGATTTTGTAACCAATTATTGAGGAGATTATGGAACGCACTTTTATCATGATTAAACCCGATGGCGTACAACGTCATCTAACAGGAGATATCATCCATCGTTTTGAATGCAAAGGTTTTACCCTAGTCGGCATGAAAATGATGCAGGTTAGCCGCGAATTAGCCGAAAAACATTATGATGTTCACAAAGAAAGACCCTTTTTCGCCAGTTTAGTTAATTTTATTATCTCTGCTCCCGTCATTGCCATGGTTTGGGAAGGTGAAGACGTAATTGCTGCTGCCAGAAACATTATTGGTGCCACTAATCCTGTTTCCGCTGCTCCTGGTTCAATTCGTGGCGATTTAGGAGTTAGTATTGGGCGTAACTTAATTCACGGCTCTGATGCTCCTGAAACAGCTCAGAAAGAAGTTGCCCTCTGGTTTAATGAATCAGAATTAGTAAACTGGGAGCCTGTTAGAAAATCCTGGCTTTATGAGTAAACGACTTTGCCGTAGCTGTTACCTATTAGCCATTTGTGACAAGTTAAGAGTCTACGTTATTTGTCAAATCGTTTTTAGCTCTAAGCTCTAAGCTCTAAGCTTTAAGCTTTGAGGAATAGGGGTTGAATCAGGATAAATAGCTAAATCTCTATTCCTCATCTTTATAATTTTCTTGATCCTGGTTGGCTAGTGCAAACAAACTACAGATAGCACAGGTCATTAACCCTAAAGCGATCGCCCAACTGCTCCCACCGAAGCTAAGATCTGTTACCCAGTTAGTGATTGCTCCTAGCACCAAAAAAGGAATAATGCCCAATATTGAGGCATAAAAAGCATTTTGCGCTTCTCGTGCGGGACGAGTTGATTCAAATTCTTCCGCCGAAGTATACATCCATCTCTCTGCAAAATTGAACCAGCGCTCTAGTTGAGTACTAATCCAAGTTCTCGATGAATCTAGACCAATGTAAAGAGCAAGCGACCAAATACAGCTACCGACTAGACTTACTGAGTCCAGTTCAAAAGAAAAGGGAATAATATTGATACGCATGATATTTTCATTTACTTGCCTTCAATGTATCTTAATTACTCTAAAGACTTTTGATAAAGAAATTTGAATATTTTCAACAAAACTTTAATTAACAGTACTTGGTTAAAAGCTATGATATCCACCAGTATAAATACTTATTAAAATCTTGCTGGTCTGGGAATTTAACAGTATATTTGGTAGAGATAATTAATTTTGTGGACAACACCATTAACTCTAGTAGACTTTTTTGCCAATTATTACTGGAAAATTATCTATTTTTTGCTAAAAAATAAGATATCAACCCCTTTATATTGAAATTCCATTATTTAGGCTAGAAAGCATAAATTAAGTCTAATAAGCGTAAATTGTTATATTAATTGAGCCTCAATACATGATCTACAGAATTAGAGTTCGATGGAGTCGTTGGCTGGCTATTATTGCTGCGACTGTTTTATTCTCATTGGCAGTCAATAATTTTGGACACCTATCCCTAAAAGCAGCGGATGTGACCGAAGAAGCAGGGGCTGTGTTGGCAGAAAATAGCCTCGTCGCTCAAGATATATCGGCTGTCTGGGAAAAAGGCTCTTTTCCTGTAGAAAATTTCCAATCCTACACTTCTGGTTTTGGTTATCGGATTTCTCCCGTAACTGGTAAACGCCAATTTCATAACGGATTAGATTTAGCTGCCCCTCGTGGCAGTTATATTCGTAACTGGTGGGGCGGCAAAGTTAGTGACTTGTCAGACAATACTGCTTGCGGGACATCGATCACCATTCAATCTGGGTCATGGCAGCATGTATACTGTCATATGGAAGGACATGTGGATGACTCTCGCAATGGCAAATTTCTGCTGGATCGAGAAGGAGGAATTCAAATCGCCCTCGGTCAAGAAGTCCCCGCAGGAGCAAGAATTGGTCGGATTGGTATGAGCGGGAGAACAACGGGCCCTCACTTGCATTGGGTACTTAAGCATAATGGTGGTTATATAGATCCTGCTTCCGTACTAAGAGAAATGTTTAAGGGTCAGGCAGTTTCTTCTGCATCATAGAAAGCATCGGTGACAATTTAAGGAACTACGCTTTTTGTCAATCTTTTCGTAGCTCTTAGCTATAAGCTCTTAGCTATAAGATTTTAGAGGATTTTAACTTCAAATATCTAAATTATAACGATCTCTATAAATCCCTAATCTCAATCTATATATAGTGCTATATGTGGTAGTTGGCAGATTCTATCTTTTCTTAACTTGTCACGAATGCATAGCAAGAGTAAGTTTTTAGATTAGTTTTCTGCTCTTACTTGTTTGGTAATTAATGCCGATAACTCCTGTGGTTGCATTCGACTGTAGCGTTTTCTCCCTGGCATCATAACTATATTAGGGGCTTGTTTACATTGTTTCATGCAACCAGTGGTTTTAATCTCGACTTGATCGATAATGCCTTCGTTACGTAATTCAGTCTTTAACAATTCACAAGCGACTTTTCCGCCTTTCTGCCAGCAATTTGAGTTTTGACAAAATAATACTTTGACTTTGGGTTTTGTTGTTTTAATTTTGCCTGGAATACTAGTACTCTCGGCATCATTAGGGGAGATAACGGGGGAGGGAAGCAACTCGATGCGGTAGGCTTTGTACTCAAGTTGATCTTGGTGTAGTTTATATTTTCGCATCCCTGTTACTTTTAAACAGCATCCAGGTTGGAGTTGTTGACTCAGAAGACTTGTAGGGGATTTGGCTACTGCGATCGCATAATCTTCTTCTGGAGTCGATAAATAAAGATATTTGACACGACTTTTGGAGTTGACTACGAAATCTTCTAATTTACCACTAATAGTAAATTCGGAAACTAGAGGTTGTATTGCGACCATTGGTTAAATAAAATCTCCACTAACTTGTTTGATTTGTTTCTTAAGCTTAGTTCGGGTTAAGATAATTAACTCATTAGGCTAGCTCTAAGCTTCTGATTTATTTTTTAGCCCCAATTTTTAAGATAATTCTTTGTATCTTTGTAAGAAATTAGTATCAGTATTGCCAAGAAATAACAAGATAAAAAGTTTTAAAAGCCTCTATTTTATCAAGATTCAAGCTTGTCTCGAACTAAAGTTTCTTAGAAATTAATTTATTTACATCGCTCTTTCAG
>CALLPS010000452.1 GCA_938015355.1 uncultured Pleurocapsa sp. | reverse complement strand
GACGATCGCTTGCTTGAGCTTTAGCAGTAATAAAGATCGTGGGAATATGCTTGGTTTTAGGGTTAAGTAGTAATTTAGATAGGGTTTGTAATCCATCTATTTCAGGCATCATCGCATCCAAAAGAATAGCATCAGGTTGTTCGGCTTCAGCGATCGCTAAACCTTCTAGCCCTCCAGAAGCCCCCATCATTTCCCACCCAGCTTCAGATTCAAGACAAAACTGGGCTAAGGTTTTGATATCATCTTCATCATCAATAAATAAAATACGCTTTGCATTCATATCATTAAATATCAACAGACCGATAGGATTCTATATCCTAAATATGGTTTTGTTGTGTCGATTTATAATTGCCAAAACTTATATTACAGTATTCGTCGTCTTTAATAACTCAGGAATGAGGGATCGAAAAGAAAAAAGTACTGCCCTGACCATAAACACTATCAACCCCGATATTGCCACCATGTTGCTCCACGATATGACGACAAATGGCTAAACCTAAGCCTGTTCCCCCCTTTTTGCGGGAGTCGGAAGCATCAACCTGCTGAAAACGTTCAAAAATAGTTTCTAGTTTATCTGTGGGAATACCCCTGCCTTGATCTTTAACCGTAAAGAGAATATTTTTATTTTGTAATTGAGATTTAATAACAACTTTACTATTACTAGGAGAAAACTTAATCGCGTTGCTCAGTAAATTAGTGAGAGTTTGGACAATGCGATCGCGATCAGCGAAGAATTCAATCGAATTCTCTTCCGTTTCTAAGCTAATTTGCATTTCCCCAGCCAAAGAAATTACAGTATCTATTGCCTGTTGAATCAACTCGGCACTATCACATTTTTCTTTAACAATTTCATCTCGCCCTGACTCCATTCGTTCCAAGTCGAGAATATCATTGACCAGATGTACCAAGCGATCGCTATTCCGTAAAGCCATGGCTGCCATTTGATTTCCTGATTGAGATAATTCTCCCAAACGTCCCGCGTAGAGCAATTTAATGACTCCATGAATTGAAGTTAGGGGAGTTCGCATTTCATGGCTGGCGATGGAAATAAATTCACTTTTCATTTGTTCTACAGCCTTGCGCTCGGTGATATCATCCACCAGAGAGAAAAACCCTTTCACCTTACCTTCTGAGTCAAAATCGGGAATATAAGTAGCACTCATCCAGTAATTATTGCCATTGTCACTGATGCCTTGGCTTTCAAAAGTAACGGCTCTTCCTGCTAAGGCTGTCTTAATATAGGGCAGTATTTGTTGATAATTTTCGCTGCCCACTAATTCCTTTATTGGCTTTCCCAATAAACTGGAGCGGGGTTTACCATACCAAGTTTCATAGGTGCGATTGTTATAACAATAACGTTGCTGATGATCGATGTAGGCAATCAAAACTGGTAAAGCGTCAGTAATTAATCTCAACTGCTCTTCACTACGCTGCATTGATTTCTCCGCTTGAATGCGATCGCTGACATCCATAATTGTCTCTAAAACTTTGAGGACTTTTCCCTGGGAGTCTACCGTTGCTTCTCCCCTACTTTCTACATATTTGATCTTACCGTCAGGTAATCGTAAACGATAGCTAAACTGCCAAGGTTCACCTTCAATATGACCTTTCCGCAGAGTATTTTTGACCAACAAACTATCTTCGGGATGAACACGAGCCAAAATTTCTTGACAAGAAGGTATCGATTGACTGAAAGGAAAACCTAAAATTGAATACAATTCTTCTGACCAACTTCTCTGGTGAATTTCGTGATTGTATTCCCAACTGCCTATTTTGGCGATTTTTTCCGCTTTCCCCAATAAAGCCTGAGAGGATCTAAGTTTTTCTTGGGTTTGCTGCCGTTCCGTAATATCTTTGAGCATAACTGTAAATAATATGCCTTCCCGAGTGTGCAATTTAGCCACAGATGCTTCCGCAGGAAACTCCTGACCATTTTTGCGACGACCAAATACGCTGCGATGACGTTCCGCCATTTGACGAGATTGCTCTAGGGAATTGCCGAATTGCTGGATATGTTGACGATGAACCTCTCGAAATATATCAGGTAAGAGAATATCCAAAGATTGTCCGATTATTTCCTCAGCTTGGTAACCAAAAATATGTTCTGCTCCCTGATTAAACAATTGGATTCGCTGCTGTTCATTAATCGAAATAATCGCCTCATCGGCATTATCTAAAATGCCAGCCAGCTTTTGCTGGTTTTCTCTTAAAGTTGCTTCAGTTTGTTTGCGTTCGGCTATTTCTGCCTGAAGTAAACTATTAGTCGTAGTCAGTTCATCAGTACGGTTGGCGACTAATTCTTCCAAATTATTTAGTAACTGAGCCTGGGAAATAGCTACGCCAATTTGATCTGCTAACTGTCTTAATAGTTGAATTTCGTGTTGCTGCCATTGTCGGGGATGATGACATTGATGAGCCACCAAA
This sequence comes from uncultured Pleurocapsa sp., assembly GCA_938015355.1. Lineage (GTDB taxonomy): Bacteria > Cyanobacteriota > Cyanobacteriia > Cyanobacteriales > Xenococcaceae > Waterburya. The sequence continues at coordinate 1,911 of CALLPS010000452.1, read as the reverse complement.
AGACCCTTGAGTTTACGTTGAGAGAGAATCGGCACCACGAGTTTAGCCTGAACTTGAAACTGTTTTAAGAGCTGTTTGATATCCAAAGAAATAGATTCTGTAGCCAAATTATCGATCGCCAGTACTTCTCCCTGACGGTATCGGAATAGATATTCCCCCATCAACAGAGGATCTGCCAGTTCATAACCTAATAAGGGGGTTAGCTCGGGTAAAATCGACTCACTAATGGGTAAGGCGGTATTATTCGCTCTTATTTCTAAGATTAAAACGCGATCGCAAGCTAGAAGATGCTGTACCTCGGTGACGGCAGCTTGAAGAATTTCTTTAAGCTCGATCGACATGCGAATCTTACGGGTTATCTCTGCTAATAGTTGAGTCTGTCGATATTGTTGTTCTAATGTGTTCCAAACCTGACGCTGCTGGGTAACATCGATGCCCGTAGCAATGATAAATTCTACTTCTCCGTGAATATCAAATAAAGCAGTATTTGACCAAGAAATAAGATGACGACTACCATCTTTGGCGATCCAGAAGTTTTCATACTGGTTAGGAAGTTGTCCTGAGACTAATCGCCCAAACACTGCTTTCACTACTTCTCTTTCTTCAGGTGGGATCAAAAATTCCCAAACTTGTCTATCTCTGATTTCTTCAAAACTGTAACCAGTAACCTGTTCGCAGGTACGATTAAAACCAACTATTGCTCCCTGACGATCTAATATAGCGACTAAAGCGCCCACGGTATTAATGACGGCATCAGAAAAATCACGCTCTTGTTTTAGCTGAATTTCAGTTTGTCGATGGTTGTTTAGAGTGTTCTGCTGTTCGGTAATGTCTGCCACAGTTCCCAAATAACCAACCAGTTTGCCATCAATATAATTGCCAACTGCTCTACCGAAGACCCAGACTACTTCGTTATTGGGTTTTTTAAAGCGATAGTTCATCGCAAATTCTTGCCTGGTTTGAGCACATTCATACCAGCGATCAAATACCTGTTGATAGTCTTCAGGATGGAGTGTTTTTGTCCAGCCAGTGCCTAATGCTTCGGAAGTCGATAGTCCTGTTATCTCTTGCCATCTTGAATTGACAAATAAGCAATTTCCTTGAGTATCAGTTTGAAAAATACCCACTGGTACTTTATGAGCTAAAATTCGGAATTGTTGATCTAATAATGCTTCAAGAGCGCCTTGCCCGTTTGGATCTTCTGACTTATTGCACTCTACGATACTATTTTCTGATTTAATATCTGATTTAATATTTTCAATATTGACTACTGATAAAGATTCTTGATCTCTGGAAGCTAAACACTGGAGCAATTGAGTTAATTGAATCACACCCACTAATTCTTGATCTTCTCCCAAAATAGGTAAATAGCTGATCTGATGCTGTTGCAGAAAAGATAAAACTGAGGGTATATCTTGGCATTGCTGATATCCCATCGTTATCACTGGTTGAGTCATGACTGCATCTACAGTAGCGCGGTGAAGATCGATCTCTGTAGATATTGCTTGCAGTAGATCCCCTTTAGTCAGAATTCCAATTAATTTAACTTTGAGAGAGGTTGCAACTACCAGAATATAGTCAAGTTTTTGTGACCCCAATAAAGCGATCGCCCTAGACAATAATGTATCAGGGGCAACAGTTACGGGGTTAAATTCTAAGTATTGATCAATATGCAAAGCTTTTTATTGGGGCGACGCGAAGCTAGTCCCTTAACGCTAATCCTTAATTTCTAGATCTAGATACTAATCATTTTATCAGCTTCAACTGATGGTTTAGTTAAGAACTATCTCAACTTGTTACCCGATTGATTTAAACTCTGCCACTTTTTGTCAAACTTGAAGACTAATCAAGTTTAGGAGCAATATTTTGTCTTGGAAGCGTTTAGATGATCGTCCATCAAATCAACTTCGT
>CALLPS010000451.1 GCA_938015355.1 uncultured Pleurocapsa sp. | reverse complement strand
AGTCTTTCGGACATATCCCGTAATGCCCAGGGGTTTTTGGTTTGAATAAATTCTTGTACCTGTTGATCGAAAATATAAGCTTTAGCTACCCCTTCATACATATGATCAGCAACGCAATTGGCTGTCGCATCGTAAGCAAACAGATAATCCACTGTGGCAGCCATCTCAAACGCACCTTTATAGCCGTGACGCATTACCCCTTTAATCCATTTGGGATTAACTACCCGCGATCTATATACCCTGGCTATTTCTTCGGTTAAGTGGCGAACTCGGGGATTACTCGGCTGAGAATTATCACCAAAATACACTTCGGGATTACTTCCTGTAAGACTACGTACCGCAGCCGTCATACCACCTTGAAACTGATAATAATCATCGGAGTCGAGTAAGTCATGTTCGCGGTTATCTTGATTATGCAAGACTATTTGCAATTGCTTTAAGCGATTTTTAAAAGATTCTGGCGCAGCATTACCTTTGCCACTACCATCATAGGCATAGGAACTCCAGTTAAGATAAGCCCTGGCTAAATCTTCATCACTCTGCCAATTTTGTGCTTCAATTAAGCCTTGTATTCCCGCCCCATATGCCCCAGGTTTAGAACCAAATATGCGATAACTGGCTTGTTGTTGTGCCGTAGCGGAATCTATTCCCTGGGCTTCTAATCGTTGTTTTTCAGTCTTTACCTGGCTAGCTAAGGGGTTGACATCTTCTGTTTCTGGTAAGTCGGCAACGATTTTAGTCACCTTATTGAGCAAGTTAATAATATTGGGGAATGAATCGCGGAAAAACCCTGATATTCTTACTGTTACATCGACACGGGGACGATTTAAAATCGAAGCGGGTAACACTTCAAAATCTACTACTCGTCGTGAAATGCCATCCCAAACGGGTCGAACCCCCATCAATGCCATAACTTGAGCAATATCGTCTCCTCCAGTACGCATGGTGGAAGTTCCCCAAATAGAAATAGCTAAAGACTGGGGATATTCGCCATTTTCCTGAGTATAGCGTTCAATTACCACTTCTGCTGCCTTGCTTCCTACTTCCCAGGCAGTTTCCGTGGGAATGCCTCTAATATCTACTGAATAAAAGTTGCGTCCTGTGGGTAATACCTCTGGTCTGCCCCTAGTAGGTGCCCCCGAAGCCCCACTGGGTATATATTTGCCGTCTAAAGCTTGGATTAAGTTGCTGATTTCGCGATCGCTTTTAATTAAATTCGGTAACAGAGTCTGTTTAATCCATTGCAGTTGTTTTGAGGTAGAAGGTAGAAGGTAGGAGGTAGGAGGTAGATCGTTAATTAGTTGATCTACAAGTTTGATCGCAATTTCTTCGAGAATTGCAATTACATCACCAGGGTTTCTGGCTTGTTTTAATTGGTTTAAATATTTATTTTGCCAATCGTCTGAGTTATTTAATTGGTTTGAAATATGCCATTCTTGATTTACCCCCAATAAAGGATCGAAATCCAATCCGAAATCTTCAGCTAAAGCTTGGGTTAAACCCAGACGGTTGTAACTGGGGGAACGAGCGATCGCAATTATTAAATCTCGCAGTTGTTCTTTCTCTGGACATTGACCAAAGATATGTAAGCCATCTCGTATTTGCGCCTCTTTTAATTCGCAAAGATAGCCATCCGCTACCGAGAGAAATTGCGTCAGAGTTAAGGTATCCTTGGGATTAATACCAAGATCTTGATCTAAGTTTTCCTGTTGGACTAGTTTCGTAATGCGATCGCTAATTATGCTTAATCTAGTAGGATCTAAACTTTGAGCTTCGTAATATTCGTCAATTAAAGCTTCTAACTTTTCTAACCCACCATACAATTCCGCCCGAGTCAGAGGTGGAGTTAAATGATCAATAATTACGGCTTGCGATCGCCTTTTGGCTTGAGAACCTTCTCCTGGATCATTAACAATGAAAGGATAGATATTGGGGATAGTTTGCAACGCAACTTCAGGATAACAATTGGCAGAAAGAGCTAAACTCTTCCCTGGTAACCATTCCAGGTTGCCATGCTTACCCACATGAACGATCGCATCTACCCCAAAGCAACTTCTCAACCAATGATAATAAGCCAGATATTCAGGAGTGGGTTCAAGATCTGGGGCATGATAATTCAAACTCGGATCGCGATCATATCCCCGTGATGGTTGAATGCCAATAAACACATTCCCCAACTGTATCCCAGGAATCTCTATCTCCCCCATCTTCCCTATCTCCCCCATCTCCCCCATCTCTCCACTTCCCCATCTGTCTGCTATACCCTGTCGTACTGCTGCGGGCAATGTCTGCCAATACTGCTGATATGCATCTAGGGATAAACTTTGATAACTAGGGCGACTAATTCTACTTTCAGGATCGTTAGTAACACCTTGAGTTAAGCGCTGAATCAGTTCATCTCCTGTTGCGGGAATATCGTTCACCGTATATCCCGATTGAGCTAAAGCTTCAAGAATTTTAATACAGCTTGCAGGAGTATCCAAACCCACACCGTTGGCAATTCTACCGTCTTTGTTAGGATAGTTAGCCAAAATCAAGGCTACCTTACGATCTTGAGGTAGAGTATTAGCAAGTTTGATCCAGTTAGCAGCAGAGTCAGCAACAAAATCAAGGCGATCGCTTTTTGGTTGATAGACAACAACATTAGTTTCCAGGCGATCGTTCCAAGTTTGCACCGATTTAAACGAGATGGCGCGACTGATGATTCTACCATCAACCTCAGGTAATGCCACATTCATCGCCACATCCCGAGGCATTAAGCCTTGAGAACTCGACTCCCACTGCTCCTCCGTACTTCCACTTAGTATTACCTGTAACACTGGTATATTTAATTGTTGCCAAAACTCTAATTGAGCTGATTCGCCAATTTTTGCCAAGGAAAAGCTAGTGGTGTTAAGCAATACTTTAATTTGAGTTTTTTGTAGTAAAGCTAATAGTTGTTGCTGTAATTCTACATTTCTTAATGAAGAGACAAATATCGGTAAAGGATAAAGATTTCTTGCTGCTATTGCTTGGCATAATTGATCAATGGGAACTGTGTTTCCCGCTAAGTAATGAGAGCGATAAAAAAGTATTCCACAATAGCTCTCCTGATCGCCTGGAGACTTTTGATTGCTAAATTGAATTGATTTTGTTACTACTTTCTGCTGCCACTGGTACTTGCCTAATTCAGGGACAGATTTAGGTAGGACAGGATTGTATTTTGTCTGTAAACAGATATCACTAATAAATCGTAAACCATTAACGTAATTTTCGATTCCTCCTGCGATTAAATATTGCCATAACTGATTAACAACAGCAAGAGAAACAGTTGAATGGCTAATTAAATCTAGATCAGGAGTATTATCTCCTGGTATAACAAATAAACCGATATTGCCTAGCTCAACCACTTCTTTTAATCTTTCAAATCCATAAGACCAATAGCTGCTTCCTCCCAGTAAACGGATCACAATTATTTGAGATTTTGCCAGAATTTTTTCTACATAATCATCTATACTTAACTGCTGCTGTAAGTTCAATAAATTAGCAACTCTAATTTCAGGAAAATCTTCATCCAAATAAGATTGTGCTGCGGCAATAGTCTGAATATCTGTATCAGCATAAGTTAGAAAAATAATTGGGGCAGGAGATTGTTCAACAAAGATTACGCCCTCAGTATTTGGATTCCATCCTCCTGGCAATGCTGCGATTTTATGCATAGTTTAATTTGTCTAATCTTGAGAAATAATTACAGTTCAGTCTAAGCTCATCAAAATAAGCCAAGCTATATAGACGGAAAAAAATTGTGTACTAGCTGGATTTTAATTGTGTCGAGCTATTCATCTTCTATAGTCTTAAAAAATATTGTTAGTCATCAAGTTTGGCAGCAGCTCGCTGAACTATGGTTAGTGATGGCAACTAAAGAAGAAACTTTATTGTTTACGGAAGATACATTATCTAAGCTACTGGAAAAAGACCAAAAAATTCATGATTCACAACAAATAGAAATAGATAAGTTTTTTCTCTTAATAACGCCCAAGTTTAATGCTTTCTTGCGCCAAGAGAAAGCCGTAATTGCGGAGACTTATCAAGTTAGCATGATTTTTGATCGAGAAGCAATAATCAAGGAACTAACTCAAGTCGGCAATCGGCTAGAAAAAAACAAAGCAGTTGTGAATCGCTTACTGACCAAATTTATTGCCAAATTAACTAAAAATAGCGATAGTTCTGCGGAATTTGTGGTTAATTCAGTTAAATTGCTCGTAAATAGTGCAGAGCATACTAATCGCCAACCTAATCTCCCCCCTCCGATGAAAAAATTACTTCATTACCAGGTAGAACAAGAGCGTATTTTTGAACAAATTAAAATTCAGATTAGTCAAAATCTCAACCTATCAAAAATTATTCAAACGGCAGTTGATCATAGCTGTAGATTCTTAGAATTGGATCGCTTACTTGTATATCAATTGGGTGTCACCTTAGAACCAAACCATTTTAACTTCAAGCCAGGTAAAGTAGTTGACACAATTACTTATGAAGCGCGAAAGAATGATCATCTTGCTTCAACTTTATATTTTCAAGAAGAAGAAACTTGTTGGCGAGAATCACCCCCCTGTAGAAATAAATATCGTCAGGGATTTAGTTTGGCAATCAATGATATTGACGAAGGCTCTCCCATGAATCCCTGTCTCCAGTCTTTGATGGCAAAGTTTGAGGTAAAAGCCAAGGTTGTCGCCCCGATTAATGTTCGCGGTAAATTATGGGGTTTAATTATTGCCCATCAGTGTCAACCAAGGCAATGGCATCATCAAAATATTCAGTTTTTGCGCCAGCTTACCGAATACATTGCGATCGCTATCTATAATCATCAATCTTATCAACAACTGCAACAGCAGAAACAATTGCTGGAAAAGCAGGTTCAAATTCAGGCAAAACAACTCAAAGATGCTCTTCTCGCTGCGGAGGCTGCTAGTAAATCTAAACATGATTTTTTGGGGAGTATGAGTCACGAATTACGCACCCCGTTGACTTGCGTGATTGGCTTATCTAGCACTCTCTTGCAGTGGTCATCCACTAAAGACAGAATGCCTTTGTCTCCCGAAAAGCAACAACAATATTTACATCTGATTCAGCAAAGCGGCAGGCAACTTCTGGCACTAATTAATAATATTCTAGAATTTTCTGATGTTGAATCAGGCAAACATCTATTAAACATTCAACAGGTATCTCTAAGTGAGATCGTAAAGCATTCTATTCATCTGTTACAAGAGAGTGCCGCCAAAAAAGATATCCTGTTAAGTTCTGAAATTAACATTAGTGCAGAACAAGACTATTTCTTGGCAGATGAGGTCAGATTAAAGGAGATTTTATTTCATATCCTCAGCAATGGCATCAAGTTTACACCTCAATCGGGCAAAGTTATGCTTCGAGTTTGGCGAGAAAGACACCAGGTAGTTTTTCAGATTGAAGATACGGGAATTGGTATTGCAGCAGAGGAAGTTCCCTTACTATTTGAAAAATTCAAGCAAATTGAAAATTTCCGCCAACGTATCCATGGTGGTACAGGTTTAGGATTAGCTCTAACTAAAAAACTGATAGAGCTACATGGTGGCTCTATTGAGGTAGAAACAGAATTAGGACAAGGCTCCATCTTTACCGTCTATCTTCCTGAAAAAGCTAGCTTTAAGCATAATTTATCTAGCCCTGTAATTCCACCTCAAGACTCATTGGAATATAAGACTATTGTCTTAGTTACGGAAGATGAAGAAAGTGCCACCTTTATCTGTCAACTGCTGAATACGATTGAATATCAAGTAGTTTGGTTGATGGATTCAGCGATGGCGATTAGTCAAATTGAATTACTGCAACCGAAAATTATCATTATTGACCAAGACTGTTCAGTGATCGACATCGAAAATGTGGTCGATGCCATCAGTCATACTTCTCTTGCTAACAATACCAGAGTAACTCTATTATGCGATCGCTTTGAACCCCGTGAATGGGACAAGTTTGTTGAATCTGGGGTTAATGAATATTTACTCAAATCGATGAACCCTACTCAAATTATCAACAAAATTAGTAATCTCATCAGAAGTAAACCTAATATCACTGAAGAATCTTCTGATTATTTACTAGAAGAGAATAGTTAAGACAGGGAAAATAAATTTCCGAGAAAGTCGCAAATCAAGACAATGCTGAGGTAGTGAAGTTATTGGGATATGTTTCTTTCCCCGATCTCCCTCCACCTAACCTAATCTCCTGAATATTAACTAATATTTACTCTGCCGCGGTTTCTTTAGCTAGCTTATCTTGTTCCCTTTTTTCTCTCTTCTTGCGACTGGCTTCTAAAACATCTTCAATTACCTTGAGTAGTTGAGTCATTTTCTCTAAACTAGCGCGATAAATATCAAGATCTTTCTTCATTTTTTCACCAGAGATATTGAGACTCTCGGTGATCTGGTCAATAGTTTCCTCGCGTTTATCTTGATCTTGAATTAATTCCGCAGCACATTCTTCCAGCAGAGTATAAACCCCGATCGCAAAAAGACGACTATACTTAAAGTTATCATTACTTGCGATCGCTTTGATCGGATCTACAATATGACCCGCATCATTATCTGCCGTAGGATTGGCAAACCAAGCAATCAGTTCCTCCAGCGACTTATCTTTTGCTAGGGATAATAGTGTTCCTGCCTCAGATTTATAGGTTTGGGGGTCGGCATCCGTAGAGACACACAGCGCATTGAAAATTTGTTCTTTGTCTTTTTCTGGCTGATAACCTTGCATCAAGCGCTCATAAGAAGTAACAATTCCTAAATAATAAATAGGGTCTGGATTAAAGTCAGCATTCACTGATAGCAAATGCATTTCTACTAGTAATTCTTCGATTACTCTACGATATATGGAGTTGATGGGTCGAGGATAAGCAGCATAGAAAGCCCTTTTACTATCGGAAACAGTTTTCATATTTTTTTCTGTCTAACAATATATTTGTCCTAGGAGTCTTGCGGTTTTGAACGCTGGTTGGCAATTTTTTACAACAAAACTCTTAGTATATCTTTATATTATGCAATGTTTTTGTCTCAGAATCGGAGAATTATGATCCCAGACCTCGATATAAAGTGAGAAAATGCAGTAATAAATGAAGAAATAAATATACTTTTATGGAATCCTTGACGGTTAATCAACATCGACAGCAACTTACCTGTGCTCAACTCCCTCTGGCAGTGTATCGAGAAGTTGTGGCGCACCTGTGTCAGCTTGATGGAGTTGATGCTAGTTTAATCATGCGCCCTATTGAGCATGACCCAACAGAAAAATTCGACTACTATCAAAGTCAGGTTGCAGCTTTACAAATTGATTTTGCAGAAAATATAGCAGAATCCACTCAGCAGAAGGTTACGGCTATCCTTGACTATTATGCACAACGCTATAATCCTTGGAAATCAGCTAATGCGATAGATTGAAATAGCTAATAAAGGAGCTTCTCTCCTAGCTGTAAGCTATAAGCTATAAGCCCTCTTTGGATTTCCCTTTTACCTTTAACCAGCCTTCGCTAATTAATGAGTGTGTAACATCAGTCAATAAGATAATGTTTTGACAATATTTCATGTGTTTTTTAAATAGTAAGCCAGTAGCATATATAATCAGTTTTAATAAAAAATCGATAATATATGGTGTTGATCACAATGAACCTGAAACAATTTATTAAGCATAATATTCCTTTCAAATCTATCAAAGACGTTATGCCCTGGTGGATGAAAGTGGGCTTTAAAATGGTAATTTATCGCTTACCTGTCGGAGATAAGTTTTGGAAATCGATTGGTTTTTTCCAGCACGACCAAATGGAAGTACCAGAATATGCTTATCAGGCTTTCCAAAAACATTTTGAGCGAGTTTCCGAGTCAAAGCCTTTAGCATCAGGGTTTGTTAGCCTGGAGTTAGGGCCAGGAAATTCCCTCTTTTCGGCTCTTATCTGTCGCAGTTTCGGTGGACAGAAAACTTATATGATCGATGTTGATGATTTTGCCATTGAAGATGTTGAATCTTATAAAAAGATGGCAGATTATTTGCAGCAACAGGATTTGCCAACTCCCCAGATTGAGAGTTC
>CALLPS010000450.1 GCA_938015355.1 uncultured Pleurocapsa sp. | reverse complement strand
ATTACTGGAAGTATTACCACTAGCGGTTAATTTAACTACTGGGGAGGCTGATAACTCTAACAGTAAATCAATGTCATGAATCATTAAGTCTAAAACAACTGAAACATCGTTAGCACGGTCAGAGTAAGGACTAAGACGACGCGCTTCTAAAGCGAGAATCTTTTCCGTTTGGATAACTTTACTTAATTCCCGAAAAGCAGGGTTAAATCTTTCAATATGACCTACCTGGAGGATACATCCAGTCTCCGCAGCTAGATTAACCAGAGACTCGGCTTCCGCGATGGAAGCAGCGATCGGTTTTTCAATTAATATATGAACTCCAGCTTGGAGACAACGAACACCTACCTCATGATGAAGCCTAGTAGGAACAGCAATACAAACTGCATCCACAAAAGGCAAGAGGTTTTCGTAATGTTCATAAAAATGAGTTCTGTATTGACTCGCAATTTCAATCCCCCGTGCCAAATTAGCATCAGAGACTCCAACTAATTCAATATCTTTGAGTAAACTGAGAACACGGACATGATGCTGTCCCATATTGCCCACACCAATAACACCCATTTTTAATGGTCTTATCTGGTTTCTACCATTGTTCAGCGGTTGCTGAGAAAAATTAGTTTGCACTGTATTTTGGAAACTCCTCCACCAATAAGTCGATTAGTATAACCGATGTTTCAATTAGCCTTAAATCACCCAGATGCTATCACAGACAGATTAAATATAAGTAAATTAGAAACTTTTAAACGACACAGTTAATTTTGTGATATTATTTGGCATTTTAATATATCTTCATATAATCTCCCACTGAAATACGATTTAAAGCTGGTAGCTTGTGGCGATTTTTAACCCGTCTGTTGCTCTGTAATTAGCAAATTTCAGATGCTAGGGTGAACAACAGATATTAGGTTCGGGAGTCGGTTGCAGAATTTTACTATGAGCAATTTACCATGAGCGATTTAAAGACTAAGAGTGTATTAATTAGTTTGTTTTGTGCCAGTTGGGGATCAATTAATCTCGGAGAACAGCCTGTCTTTGCCGAGGAAGCACCTCAAGGGCAGAGTAGTTCTCAATTAGCCAGTTTGACATCTCCATCATTAGCCAAAAATGTTTCCACCAGGGCGATAGACTTACTATTATCTAGTCCACAAGAATCTCTGACCGATAATAAGCTGTCATCTAATCAACTAGCCCAACGAGAACTAGACTTAGAGAAATTTTGTCAAAATTATCCTTTCAATTCCCAATGTACTGAAGTTAATCCAGCTAATGACCCTGTAACTGTACCGCCAGCAACCAGTAATCAGAGCTCAAATAATCGACAGAAAAGTGGCTGGGCAATTGTACCAGAGGTAAGTACTCTCGGTTTCGGCGGTAATGTCGTCAGGAAAATTACTCCTAATTTTAATGCGAGGGTTGGGGTTAATGCCTTTGGACTTGGTATCGATATCGAAGAAACAGATCTGGATTATGAAGGAGATTTAAATTTGTTCAATGTCTCTACCATTATTGATGTTCATCCTTTTAAAGGTTCAGGATTTAGAGTTAGTAGCGGTTTAATCTTTAGCGATAATAGTTTTGATGGCACAGCAAATATTTCAGAAGACTTGGCAGAGAATGTACCTTTAATTGAAGTTCTTAATCTTAACGACTTCGCTAGTGTCGAGGCGGACATTGATATCAATAATAGTGTTTCCCCCTACTTAGGAATCGGAGGCGGAAATGCAGTTGGAGAAGGTAAAGGTCTCGGATTCTGGTGGAACTTGGGGGTAGTATTCGGTGGTTCTCCCGAAGTAGAATTAACTAGTAATCTTTCTGACGAGATTCCCGAAGTAATCCGAGACGAAGTTGAAACCGCTGCTAACGAGTTTCTTGAAGAAGAGGAAGAAGATCTGGAAAATGAATTAGGCTTTCTTAATATTTATCCAGTGATTTCCCTCGGTCTTTCTTATCAGTTTTAGGTTTGTCTTGAGGAGAAAATCTTCAACCCTAATTCCATTACAAAATTTTGCAATGGTGGTAATGCCGAGGGTCAATGTCTTAACCTGACAGTTATTACCTCCATTACATTTAATATATTTTTCTTCTATGACTGTTTCTCCTCACAAAAAGGCTAAGGCACTCAAACCTGGTAGTCGTCGTCCTGCCAAAGAACTCTGTAGTGAATGTGGACTGTGTGATACTTATTATGTTCATTATGTAAAAGAAGCCTGTGCTTTTTTAAACCAGCAAATTGCTGAACTGGAAACAGTCGCTCATGGGCGCAGTCGAGACTTGGAGAATGAAGACGACTGGTATTTTGGTGTTAGTCAAGAAATGATGGCTGCCCGTAAGCAAACGCCCATCGAAGGGGCGCAGTGGACAGGAATTGTCAGCACGATCGCCTGTGAGATGTTAGAACGTGGTTTAGTGGAGGGGGTTGTCTGTGTGCAAAACACTGCCGAAGACCGTTTCCAACCGATGCCAGTCATTGCTAGAACCCCAGAAGAAGTGTTAGCTGCCAAGGTAAATAAGCCCACCCTCTCACCCAATTTGAATGTCTTAGAGGAAATTGAACAGTCAGGATTAAAACGTCTGCTGGTCATTGGTGTGGGCTGTCAAATTCAGGCATTGCGCGCCGTGGAACAGGAATTAGGTCTAGAAAAGCTTTATGTTTTGGGGACTCCCTGTGTGGATAATGTTAGCCGAGAAGGATTGCAAAAGTTTTTGGATACTACTAGCAGATCTCCTGAAACAGTTGTGCATTATGAATTTATGCAGGACTTTCGGATTCACTTCAAACATGAGGATGGCTCGATTGAGAAAGTACCGTTTTTTGGCTTGAAAACTAATGAATTGAAGGATGTCTTTGCCCCTTCCTGTATGAGTTGTTTTGACTATGTTAATTCTCTGGCTGATTTGGTAGTGGGATACATGGGTGCGCCCTTTGGTTGGCAATGGATTGTTGTTCGTAATGACACGGGAAAAGAAATGCTCGATCTGGTGCGAGACCAATTAGATACCCAGGAAGTTATGTCTAAAGGCGATCGCAAAGCGGCAGTACAACAAAGCATTCCTGCTTACGATAAAGGGGTAACTTTGCCGATGTGGGCGGCAAAAATGATGGGAGTGGTGATTGAGCGAATTGGACCTCAAGGACTTGAATATGCTCGTTTTTCGATTGATTCTCACTTTACCCGCAACTATTTGCATCTTAAGCGCAAATATCCCCAAAAACTAGAGCAGCATGTCCCTGAATATGCTAAAAAAATTGTTGGTCAGTATAAATTACCTGAATGATGAGATCCATGATCTCGCAACAAACATCAGAGTATTACTTATTATCTGTTTGCAGGTTTAAGTTTAAGTGCGATCGCTTTTTCTTTAATCGGTTATTTAGGTCGGTTGCATCGCTATTTTGAGTTTGCTTCTGGCTATAAGCTGCAATTATTGTTAGTAGCTCTCTGTTGCTTAGTTTATTTCCTGCTGACGTTTAAAAGATATAGTTAAATCCTCAAGAAACTAGAGAACTAGATTAGGGATGGGGTGTAATTGCTAAGATTGTCAACTCATCGCGATTGGGGCCATAATACCAAAAGACTCGAAAAGCAGCAGGAGTCTTATTTTCTACATAAGCTTCAAAAACTTCTTCACCATTAGATCCTCGGATACTC
>CALLPS010000449.1 GCA_938015355.1 uncultured Pleurocapsa sp. | reverse complement strand
ATACGGGTAATGTTGTAAACAGGCATTTTTTTTAAGTTCGAGATTCATATCCTATAATAATCAGAAACGATATTAAGCTTTTAAATAACAATCGATGATTAAACTTTTTGATCACTTTTTTATTTTAGGTAAGTCGTTATCTATAACAGAAATGAAGTATTGTCTAAAGCCGTTGTTTGGAAAAAGTAAATATGATTAGTAGATTGTATGTGATCTAAATCTCTCTACAAAGTAATTTAAATCATCGACCTAAATCAAATATAGCAATAGAAAAACTATACGACTCTAGTTGTATTTAACTAAGTTTTAAACAGATAAATAATAATTATTTCAACTTGGTAAGTATTATTCATTAATAGATAGTATTTTTACCAAAAATGGTTATAAAGATGTTATGTAATAAATAAATATAAAATAATTTTGTCAAGTAAAAATATACAATTTAGATGTCGATATTTATGCAGCTAGACGATCGCAATGCTACGAAAAAGAATAAGATATCTCTACAAAAATTAGTGTAGTGACTCTGACTCCTTTTACATTTTTTAGTCTTCTTAATTGGCATTTTTTTAAGTTCGAGATTCATAAAATTTAGATACTCTTGAAAACTATTTTATGAAGTATCGATTGCTGTAATTGAAGGCAGTGGCTCTTTTGTTATTTCTCCTGGAATGTCAAATCTGTCAACAATTCGGCGTTGGTCTTGTCCGACGATAGGCATCTTAATTTTCTCCTGAATTTAAGTTAAATTAGAAATCGTTAGTTTTTAGGCAAGGGTTCGATACAGATTCTATGGGAGTCATCGTCTTCTTGAGTAAACAAAAAACCATTTTGTACCTCACCTCGATAGACTGTTTGTTCTTTAATTAAATGAGCTTGGGCATTTGGCATAATAGCAAAGTGTATCCTTTAGGATGAAAGTTACTCGTCCTCTATTCAACTGTTTGAGGAATATTGCTATTTATGCTGCTTGAATGGATTAATTCGAGCTGAGGTTGAGAATAGCAATTTTCATGATTATTGTTCAGGTATATTAGTCAATGGATCTATCTCCTACTAAACAAGCATTACTCGCCCTCAGACAAATGCAGAGTAAATTAGATGCTCTGGAACAAGCTAAACACGAAGCGATCGCAATTGTGGGAATGGGTTGTCGGTTTCCTGGGGCTAATTCTCCAGAGGAGTTTTGGCAGTTATTAGAAGGGGGGCGGGATGCGATTACTACTGTGCCTCCTGAGCGTTGGCAGCAGTCTGAGTATTACAGTGAGCAACCCTATGTACCTGGAAAAATTTGCACTACTGATGGTGGATTTGTGCCCCATCTGAAAGAATTTGATGCTAGTTTCTTTCGGATTGCCCCCAGAGAAGCTTCCAGCCTCGATCCGCAACAGAGACTTTTACTAGAGGTTAGTTGGGAGGCTTTGGAAAATGCAGCTATTCCCCCAGAGCAAGTTAAAGGAAGTCAAACGGGGGTCTTTATTGGAGTTTCCGCAACGGATTATTGGCATCAACTATTAAGCCGAAACACGACGGAAATTGATGCTTATTTAACTACGGGGAATACTCATAGTTTGGCATCGGGGCGGATATCTCACTTTTTTGATTTTACTGGTACTAGTATTTCCCTGGATACGGCTTGTTCATCTTCTTTGGTGGCAGTCCACTTAGGGATTAAAAGTTTACGTGATCGCGAGTGTAATATGGTATTGGTAGGAGGGGTAAATCGTCTTATTTCTCCTAAAATTAGTGTTAATTTTTCTCAAGCAAAGATGTTGTCTCCTGATGGGCGATGTCGGACTTTTGACGAGAGTGCTAATGGTTTTGTGCGCTCTGAGGGTTGTGGGATAGTTGTTTTGAAAAGACTGAAGGATGCGATCGCTGATCAGGATCGAATTAGAGCAGTTTTATTAGGCTCTGCCACTAATCAGGATGGACGCACTAGCAGTATTACCACTCCTAATAGTTTGTCCCAACAGGCAGTAATTAAACAGGCTTTAGAGAATAGTAAAGTTACTCCCCAACAAGTTAGTTATCTGGAGACTCACGGTACAGGTACATCTTTAGGAGATGCGATCGAAATTGAGGCTTTAAGTCAGGTTTTTTCAGATAACAAACAACTAGTTTTGGGGGCGGTTAAAACTAACATTGGTCACTTGGAATCGGCATCTGGCATCGCTAGTTTAATTAAAACTGTTTTAGCGTTAGAAAATGAGGTTATTCCTGCTAATTTACATTTAAAACAAGCTAATAGTAAAGTAGATTGGCAAAATTTACCTTTTAAATTGCCTCAAAAAGCGATCGCCTGGCAAAGATCGGCACAACCCCGTATCGCTGGAGTGAGTGGCTTTGGTTTTAGTGGGACGAATGCCCATATTATTGTGCAAGAGGCTGCTATTCCAGGTAAGAATCTGGAAGTTGCGCCCCCGTCTAGATTGAGTAGGGAAAATGAACCAGAGCAAAGCAATGTCTATCTATTTACCCTCTCTGCAAAAACGAATAAAGCTTTATCTCAATTAGCAAAAAACTATCTTGAATATCTGCAATCCCATCCTGATAGTTTAATTGCAGATATTTGTTATACAGTTAATGTCGGGCGATCGCATTTTAACTATCGATTAGCAACAACAATTACTTCTCAGGCAGACTTGCAACAGAAATTAACGGAATATATTAATCAAGCAACACCGCCAGCATTATGGCAAGGAAAAGCGAATCTTAATCAGGAAGTGAAACTGACTTTAATTACATCTCCTCAAGTAAGTCAAGAGCTAACAGAATTAAGCGAATCTTTAATTGATGGTTGTTTAGTTACTCCTGATCTAGCTGATGTTTATTGGCAGATAAACAGTAAAAAAACAATAGATAATAACGCCAACCAAAATATTATTTATTCTCAGATTGATAATGAAGCAAATCCTTTACCAGGGCTACTTTCTGGACTAGCTCAATTATATATTTTAGGAGTAAAAATCAACTGGAAAAGTCTATCTCAAAACATTGCTGGCAAAAAAATAAGTCTTCCTACTTATCCTTTCCAGAGACAAATTTATTGGATCTAAATCACTTACTGGAATCAATCTCAGGAGTTTTAATGGCGATCGCGAAATTGAATGTCTTTTGTGCCCATTAATTATCGTAAATAATATTACAATCAAAGAATTGATTTTTCCAATAACAAATAAATAAATACTAAAGATGACAAAAGCTGTAGTTAAATTTTCTTCGGAAGACTGTGGAGTATGCCACAAGATGTCCTTTTATGATCAGAAGGTGGCAAAAGAATTAGAGCTAGAATTTATTGATGTCAAGATGCAGGATACTAATACCTACCGCAAGTATCGTAAGATTTTGATGACCCAATGTCCTGATAAATCAACCATGGGTTGGCCTACTTACATTGTCTGTGAATCTCCTGATGATGATTTTAAAATTATGGGGGATGTCAAAGGTGGACATCCTAAAGGAGAATTTCGCAAACGTTTACAGGCAATCTTGGAAGGGTAAAAACAGTTTAATTAAAGCGATCACCGCTAATCTCTAGTTTGAAGAATCCGCAAGCGATCGCCTTTTTTGATAATTCCTTCATTTTGAGGAATCATATTGACCCCAAACATAACTCCTTGTTCACTTAACTGGCGAAAAGTACCGAGGGTATTAAGGGGTTCTTTTAACTTATTTTTCTCTCCCTGTGCTTGGTCAACAGTGGTAATAATACAGCGACTACAGGGTTTTGCCATCTGAAATTGAATTTCGCCAATTTGAATCAAACTCCAACTATCTTCAATAAAAGGTTCTGTAGTATCAATTACTATATTTGGTCGGAAGCGATTCATCGGGATTGCTTGGCTTTGTTGCTGATGAATTTCAATAATTCTTTGATTAAGCTCCGCTAAAGATGCCGTTGCAGTTAACATTACAGGGGAGTTATCGGCAAAACCTAAAGGTTGCTCATCATCATTGGCATACTTCTTGGGTAATAAACGAATATGATCTGGTGATTGTCTTACCAAGCGACAAACTTTATCTGAAGACAAATTCAATAGTTGATGAAACCACTGTGCTACCCTATCTCCTTGATCGATAGCTAAAATGCGATCGCTCCATATTTCGATTGTGATTGCGATACCACTAAGAGTAGAAGTAAAAGTCAATGCAGGTAAACTATTGTCTTCTAGCTTAAGGGTAATATTCTGTTCGGCAATTTCTATTTGAACTTTTGCCAACTGAGGGAATTGTCTTTGAGTAATAAATTTACCACTACCAGAGACAAGCATCATCTCTCTGTCCCCAAAAAACCCTTTAGTTGTAATTCGTGCTTGCGATAGCTCAATTCCTTGACCAGATTTAAGAGGATAGACACAGAGTTCTGAGACAATCATAGGCTTTGATAAACGGGCAATAATAAGGCGAATAATCTATATGGGCGATTGTGTTTCCCCCGCCATTTCCCTAGAATTACTTAGAAGCAAAAATTGGAGAATAAATAGGCTGACAAATATCTATTGCTCTCTGTTTTGTAAGGCAAAAATCTCGATTCGTCCACTTTTTTAGCTAATTAATTTGTTAGTTAAAGCAAATTTCTCAGGATCAAGTTAGAAAATTTCTGGATATTTGTATCGATTGATTCCAAAATTATCTGTTGCCCTAATGAAGTATATTTTGTTGTATACAGTATTTAAAGATTTAAATTTTCCAGACAAATATCACTAATGATCAAGATAATGTTCAACCTCTTTGAGAACTACACTAGGCTATACAGTATCTTTTTGTTATCTTTTTGTTTCAGTTCAACATCGAACTGCGATCGCAAGTTTCTGGAGTTGACTCTACTTTGATGGTTCAATAACTCTTTTTCTCTTGTATCTTGAATTTAGGTTCTCAAATCCTGACACTTTATAAATTGTCTTACCTCACAGGAAAAACTAATAAATTTCCCATAAGCTAATTTAATTAAAATGTACTAGAGAAAACTGCTATCTGAAGATATTTAGCAATAGGATGATAAAAATAAGCAAAAAATCAATTAGAATAGCCAAAAACTAAATTATGTCCTAACCACATCTAATGCTTGCAATAGTTTAAATCATAGTATGTCTTCTTACCAGAATTTGTACCTCCACAATAATGCGCTTTACTATTAAAAATTTCTACTGGATCGATATCTCGATTCTATTACTGTCATTAATAGTAGCGTTGCTGGGTATTGGCAGCTATGGCTTATATGAACCCCATGAAGGTCATTTTGCAATGGTTGGTCAAGAAATGATTTGGCGTAATGATTGGATTACTCCCCATCTGAATGGCTCTCCCTATCTCAATAAACCCCCTCTACTATATTGGCTAATTGCGATCGCCACTAGGATTTTTGGTTCATCTGAGTTTGCCGCTAGACTTCCCATGGGGATTGCAGGGTGGTTGGGTATCGTCATTGCTTGGAAATGGAGCAGAGAACTATGGGGGATTAATTCCAGTCGCATTGCGGCTTTAATGCTTTCGGTAACTCTAGGCTGGTTTATTTTTACCCACCAGATTTTAATTGATGTGTTGCTGGGAACTTTACTGATCAGTAGTAATTATTTCTTATGGCGATCGCTTTATCAACCCCAAGCACGTTGTCATTGGTGGGGTGCTTATATTTCCCTCGCTTTATGTGTTTTAACGAAAGGATTAATTGGCGTTGTGATTCCTCTTTTGGGAGTTTTAACACTAGTTGTTGTGCGACAAGATGGGAAAATAATCAGCCGTATTCGACTTTATCAGGGCTTATTACTGATTTTAGCCATAATATTACCCTGGTTTATTGCCATGGAGCAAGCTAATCCTGGTTTTTGGCACTATTTCGTCGTCAATGAACATATCGACCGTCTCTTTGATCGTCGTTTTCCTCCCGACTATGAGGTTTCTAAAATTAGTGCAGTGGGTTATTTAGCGATCACAGCCTGCTGGTGTTTTCCTTGGATTTTGTTTTTGCCATCAGTAATTAAATCTACTTGGCAAGAGTGGCAAAGAGGATTTTTGAGTACTGCCTCTCTACTAGATCGCAAAAATAGTGATGGCATCCTTTTGTTAGCTGCCGCCGCAATTTTGCCAGTAATTTTATTTTTACCTCTCTCTTCCAGGTTAATTTATTA
>CALLPS010000448.1 GCA_938015355.1 uncultured Pleurocapsa sp. | reverse complement strand
AAGGGCAAATCATTATTGATTGCCGTAATTTCCTCTTGGGAGCTACGATTAACATCATCAATATAATTGGCTAATATTTTTGCCATCGGCTGGTTATAAAAGCGATGCAAACTGTGATTTGCTGTGGCAGGAAAACCTCTTCTTTTCTTATGCCTACCCCCTGCGCCAGGGTCATACATTTTGATCCCATTGGCGATCGCCCATTCGATGGGTTTGTAGTAACATGCCTCAAAATGGAGACAGTCATACTCCTGATAACAACCCCAATAGCGACCATATAAATTATCACCTTTGTGGAGACAAAAAGACATACCCACAGGATTTTGTTCGTCTTGTTCTCGATAAGCAACTACTAGTAAAATGCGATCGCTATAGTTAGGATATAGCTGTTCAAAAAACTCACGAGTTAAATATTTACTGCCCCCATAAAATTTATCGCAAGTACTACTATAAAATCGATAAATATAAGAATATAAATGGCGTGGAATTTCTGAGCCGACATAGGTTTTAGTATATAAACCTCCTTTAGCTACCGCTTTTCGTTCTCGTTTAATATTTTTACGTTGATTACTATTAAACATTTTCAGATAGTCATCAAAACTCTGAAAATCGCGATTAAACCAGATATAGCCATGATGTAGCCAACGATGAAAACCATTGCTGGTCATCATCTCACCCCAGTCAGGATCGACAAACAAGAAATTACAGCCCGAAAGACGATTGCGATCGCAAAATTTATCGATTGCTGCTACCATCAATTCCGTAATCATCAACTCATTTTCCCCAGGAGCAATTAAAAAGCGATAGCCCACAGCGGGAGTAAAAGGAGTCATTCCCAACAATTTTGGGTAATATTCAAGACCTAAACGATAAGATAAATCTGCCCATTGATGATCAAAGACAAATTCTCCGTAGCTATGCCCTTTAATATATAATGGAGCCGCACCAATTAAGTGACTATCCCGCCAGACAGCCAAGTGGCAAGGTTGCCAACCAGTGCGTGCCGTAGCACTACCAGAAACTTCGATATTATTGAGCCATTCCCATTCTAAAAAAGGAGTATTTAGCGGTTTGGCTAATTCATCCCAATCGGCTTGAGGAATTTCAGCAATTTGCGGTATCCAGGATAAGGAATATTGAGATTTAATCTGCTCAACCATAATGGCGTTTAAAGGCTGGGGTATAAACTTAAACTTTATTAATTAGCCTAATAAATATTGCCAAAGATTGCAGAAAAACCTGGATTAAGTTCTTCTGGGTGTTAATTAACAATTAACTGTTGCGCTCTTGAATAATCTGAATCACTAAATCAGTAAATATAGGATCGTCGATCCGTTTGGCGGCTTCAATCAAAATATCTGATTCTGGTTGAGGATCTTCGGCTGTTTTCTGTGGCACCGCAACCAGAAGAGAAAGATGACTAATAAGACGATCTAGCTCATCTCTAATTCGAGATCGTTTAGCGTACAACAATCTTGCAGTGCGACGTATGGAACGCTCTCTCTCTAGCTCTAAGAGTAAGATATCTCGCTTCGACGGTTCATTCATCGTGATATTTTCAAGATATTATGGTAAGAGAATCTTTTCCTCGCTACGTACCGCTATCAAAAGACTCACCTCTGCATTAAACCTAATTAGAATGAGATTGGAAAGTCTTGAATAAGTAAAAATATACTTACGTTACAGTTCTATATCCCCTGTTAAATATCGCAACGTTCTCTCTCGACAGATTGATCTAAAATACTTAACGTCCTCTACAGCAGTCTAGTCATGTCACTATATTTCGTTAACAATTGCTCATTACTAAGGTAATCATCTTCCTGTTGAGGATTCCAAAGCAATTCAAACTTAATTAAAGATTCAGCTTTCATGTTACCCAGTTTCCCTAACTCCTCGATTAGCTGTTCTTCAGTATGAATTTTGTTGAACAAAGGATTATTATGGGTGGTACAGAAAACCAGAGTAACCACAACATAACGATAGGAATCTTGGTGAATGGATTGATCCACACTCCCTTGTTGAGGTTGATTACGGTTGACTAGACTTAACTCTTTACTCAGAAATTTGTCTTTTTCCTTATAAGAAATCAAGTCGAATTCTGTTTGCACCTCTTCTAGAGGAAGAGAAACAGAACTGTAGTTTACATGAGTCCAATCCTGTTGTGAAACAAGGGCTAAAATTGTTTTGCATAAAAAGTCAACTAGATCTTGATTCAGATTGAGATCATCCCCAGAACTAATCTGCTCTAATTTCCGTCTTAAACGACGTGCTTGAGGAGAAAAGGCGATTTGTAATTTAGATACTGTTGCAACTTGAGTATCAGCTTGTGCTTCAACGTCAAAGATTGATGAATCATGAGACTCTGGAAATTGAGGTGCGTAATTTGTTCCAAGAGCATAAGCTGGCTCTTTTGGTTCAACACCCAAAAGCTTTCTATAAAATAAAAATAAGGGATAGAAAATACCTAAAGGGATAAAAAATAAGAGGAAGAATGAAAAGGAAATAAATCTGGCTAGTCTAAGCTTGGATTCAGGAATATTTGGTTTACTTTCTCCTGGATTAGAGCTAACAAGCACTAATTGGTTTGCTGTTTCTTGTTCCTTAATGGGCTGAAAAGATATCTCAGACAGATTTGGTGAAGAAATCTGCCTACCATCGTTGTCTGACAATAGATCTGGATTATTGAGCAAAATTTTTGATGAATTTAGTTCTTTACTCGATGTCTTCCTTGCTGATGCCGAATTTAGAGCAGGAAAGACTAATGTAACAAATAAAGTTACATAAAAAAAACCAAGATTAATAAATTTAAATTTAGACACTTCTGATTAGATTAACAATAAAAAAATATTTATTTCTCAATAGTACTTCAATTGTCTACATTTTTCGGTTGATGTTCACAGTTACTTAGTATTTCCTAGAAATTAAATAAGTTTCGCCCCTGAAGTGTTAATTTCGAGCGATCGCACATCAGCTTCAATACCCATATTTGCCCAGGTTTCCCCCATTGATTTAACTACTTGTTCTACGCACCCAGAATTAGTCAAAGCTAGTAAAGTAGGGCCAGCGCCGCTGATAACCATGCCATAAGCCCCCGCAGTTATTGCGGCTTGTTGAACTTGTTCGTATCCCATAATCAGTTGTTGACGATAGGGTTGATGTAGCTTATCAGCTAAGGCAGTTTGGAGCCATTCAGGGTTATGGGTAGACAAGGCTCTAATTAATAATCCCATACGAGAAATATTAAAAATAGCATCCCTGGGACTATATTCCGTGGGTAATACGGCACGAGCTTCTTGAGTAGACAATTCAAAATTGGGAATAGCTACCACAGGAATAATCTCCTGATGCCAAGGAATCGAACTAATCTGCCATTTTCCCGCATCTTCAACCGATAGTAAACAGTTGCCCCATAAAGCAGGAACAACATTATCAGGATGACCTTCAATAGCGATCGCCATTTCCATGATTTCTGACTGACTGAGGGGATTTCCCGCCAGATGATTTGCCCCTAATAAGCCCGCAATAATTGCCGTAGCCGAACTTCCTAAACCACGAGATAAGGGCACTCCTAGCTTAATGGTAATTTCTAGGTTAGGAGGCTTTTTTCCCAGATGTTGATACAACTGAAGCAGGGAGCGATAAATTAAATTATTTTCCCCCATATCTACCTTATCGGCTTCATCTCCTTCGACGATAATTTTCAACTTAGCACCCCCCTCAACTACCGCAAATTGAAACTCATTTGCCATCGTTAAAGCTGCACCAAGACAATCAAAACCAACTCCCAAATTAGCTGTGGTGGCGGGGACACTAACGGTAATTTTGTTCATATAAATGGATTCAATTGAGGAAAAAATTGTTTTGTCGAGAGATAAGACAAGAACAATAATTATAAATTAGAATCACTCCAGCAATAAATTCCATCTTAATGAAATTCAACTACCAGAAAATCAGCCATGGTTGCCAACTATCATTGATGGATCGCTATTTACTCCAGGAATTAAGCTATTTTTTTCTGTTTAGTGTCAGCTTATTAACTTCCTTAGGAGTAGCTATTGGCACAGTCTC
>CALLPS010000447.1 GCA_938015355.1 uncultured Pleurocapsa sp. | reverse complement strand
GCAGTTTTACCACTGTGAAATCTAAAACCCTCTTTCATTTGCCTCAAAAATGAATGCTGAATTAATTGGTTATAGTTAGTTATATAGCAAAAGTAGTATTCATCTCCTAAAAATTTGTAACATGCTAGTCAAGCAATCCTTTACTCTATTGCGAAAAATTAGAAGATGGATCGATCGCATAACTTTAATTACCCTCATCTTGTTGACTTGCTGTTATGTTTATGCCAAGAAAATTGAGCCTAACTGGATCGAAGTTGTACCAATTGAGCTAGCAATTCCTCATTTAGATCAGACATTTGATGGGTTTAAAATCGTTCAAATTAGTGATCTTCATGTAAGTAAATTTATGACCGATCAACGACTGGCAAAAATTATCAAGCTGGTTAATCAACAACAAGCAGATGCGATCGCAATTACGGGAGATTTAATTACCCAAGGAATTCGTTTTGATGCCGAGAAACTGAAACAAGCATTAAGCCAGCTAAGATCTAAATCAGTAACGGTAGCGGTTTTAGGCAATCATGACCATTGGGGTCAAAAAATAGAAGAATTAAAGCAAATCATAAGAGACAGCAATATAACTATTCTGGATAATCAAGTTTTTTTTGTCGAGCGGGGAGCAAAAAAATTAGCCTTGGCGGGAATTGACGATCCTTATTGGGGAAACCCAGATCTTCCTAAAACCATCGCTCAACTGAACGATCAGATTGCTGCTATCTTACTAGTCCATGAACCAGATTACATTGAAAAAAGTGCCCAAACTCATAAATTTGCTCTTCAGTTATCGGGTCATTCCCATGGAGGGCAGATCAGAATTCCTTTTTTACATCCTTTGGTGCTGCCTTATGGGGGTCAAAAATACTTTGCTGGCTTAAACCAAGTTGAAGATACTCTAACCTATACCAATCGTGGACTAGGAATGACTGGCTTGCCCTTGCGCTTTGGTAGTCGTCCTGAAATTACTGTCTTCACACTCCATCCTGTAAGCTAGTTGTCGTAGCAAGTTAATCGATTAGGGCAAGATTAGTTAACTGTTGACTAATTTTTGGGAATCATAGAACTAAAGCGTATAGCCCTAAAGTTCAATTCCCATGGTGCCAAGACGGATTTTAGCGATCAGTAGTATATTTGTTATTTCCCTGGGGATTAATCCCGTTAATAGTCAAATTATTCCTGATGGGACTACCAACACTTCCTTACTTAATAATTGTCAAAACTCCTGTGATATTAAGGGCGGGATCGTTGCAGGGCAAAATTTATTTCATAGCTTTCAAGAATTTAATGTTTCTGGAGGAGAAAGCGTTTACTTTGCCGATCCTGGGGTGACAAATATTTTCAGTCGTATTACGGGGAACAATTCCTCAGGTATCTTCGGCACCTTAGGAGTTACGGGAGGTGCGGCAAACCTATTTCTGCTCAATCCCAACGGCATAGTTTTTGGGTCAGGTGCCAACCTAGATCTTAATGGTTCCTTTTTTGCTACTACTGCTGATAAAATTCAATTTGGCGATCGCAGTTTTTTCTCAGCCAACCCAGATTCTATAGAAGATCTCGCCTTACTTACAGTTAATCCTTCTGCTCTATTTTTTAATCAGCTAGGACAAAATGGCTCAATTATCCTGGAAGACGTAAATCTGACTATTCCAGCACAAAAAGATTTTACTCTATTAGGACAAGACTTAGGACAAGAAATTAATACTCCAGGGATTCTCCTGCAAAACTCCAGTATCAATGTCTCTGAAGGTAATATTGCCCTCGGGGCAGTGAAGGATCATGGCAAAATTGGCATCCAAGATAATCTGCAACTACAATTCCCTGAAGATGTTAATCAAGGTGATATTTTCCTCATCGAAGCATCTAACATCACTGCTACTACCTTGGGAAATTTTGAAGAGAAACAAATTCAGATTAATGCTGGTAATTTAGAAATTACGGGTAACTCGAATATTTTCAGTGCCACAGTAGGTACTCATAATGGCAATGGTGTAAATATCAAAATTGATGCTCAAGAATCCGTAAAAATTGTTGGAGAAAATAGTCAACAAGTCCAAAAATTTATCGCGAGCAATTTGACTAATGAAGTTGCTCAGGAACTTCTTAGTAGTGGATTACAGACTGCTACGGTGGGTAATGGTAATGCAGGGGACATTATACTCGAAACTCCTAGCTTAATGATTGATCATGGCGGCGGAATCGTCAGCAGCACCAACAATCAAGGACAATCAGGAAATATAACCATAGATGTTGCAGATATCTTTGCTTTAAAAGGTTCGGGAGTGTTAACAGGCTCAGGTAATAATACCGTAGGCAAAGTAGGTGAAATTCAGATTAATACTGGTCAATTGTTGGTGGAGCAAGGAGGCATTATTTCTTCTTCGACTTTGGGAGATGGTAACGCTGGAAACTTGACGGTAAATGCGACCGAATCAATTCATATTAATGAAACACCTATGAATTCAATTGTTGCTACGGGAATTTTTACAAATACGATTTTCGGCAATGGTAAGGGTGGCAATCTAACTATTAATACCTCAGAGTTAGTTCTGGAAAATGGGGGACAGCTTGCTTCTTCTAGTGGTGCTCTGACCAGTAATGGGAACATTACCTTAGGGGGAGAAGGGGGAAGTATTGATATTGTTGCGGAGTTGATCAAAGTTGATGGCAGATCTGCCAACGAAACTTTTACCAGCAGTATTCTCAGTGATACCAAAAGCGATCAACCTGCGGGTAATTTAACAATTAATACGGATAATCTTTTAGTTACTTCTAATGGATTTGTTTCTGCATCCTCATTGGGTACGGGAGCAGGAGGCGATGTTAA
This sequence comes from uncultured Pleurocapsa sp., assembly GCA_938015355.1. Taxonomy (GTDB): domain Bacteria; phylum Cyanobacteriota; class Cyanobacteriia; order Cyanobacteriales; family Xenococcaceae; genus Waterburya. The sequence goes on along the minus strand of CALLPS010000447.1, from coordinate 2,516 downwards.
TATTACTGCCCAAGACACAGTGGAATTAAGTGGACCTGGTATTAGTAATCTGGAAGAATTAATTATAGACGGATTAAGAGGAAGACTAGATATTGCCAATACTCAGGGGGGTATTGCTGCGTTTACGGTCAAGGATGGGAGAGCAGGGAATATAACAATCAACACATCTTCTCTTAATCTGAATAATGGAGCAATTATCTCCACTGCTACCTATGGTGATGACCATGCAGGAAAGTTAGATATAAATGCCTCAGAGATGATCGATGTGCGAGGCTCGGTAATTATTTCGCCGACTTTTGGTGCTGGCAATGGAGGCATCCTGGAGCTGGAAACTAAGGATTTAAGTATCACCGAAGGAGGTGCGATCGCATCTGCTAGCATAGGTAGTGGGAATGCGGGAAATTTGTCTATATTTGCTGAATCAATTTTGCTCGCCGATACTATTCCTAATTTAATCTTTTCGGGTAGTATCTCCACAGGGAGTTATGGCAGCTTGGGGTTACCAGGAAAACTGGAAATTAACACGGAAGGTTTATCGATTAAGGGTGGTGCAGGTATTCAAACTAATAATGTTCTTCTTCTTCCTCCTAAAACCCTAGAGGATATGACCCCAGCAGCAAGCACCGATAGCAATCAAAATCGCTTAATTATTAATGCTTCGGAGTTTATTGAAATCTCAGGTAGCGCCACTGGGGAAAATCCCTTTAATAGTACCCCCAATAGTCATATTTCTAGCATCACTGAGACTTCTAATCCTGCTAGTAATGTTTTGATTACAACTAAAAAGCTATCGGTATTTGATCATGGAGAAATTAGCGTCAGCAGTGGAGGAGACGGTGCCGCAGGAAGATTAGAAATTATGGCTGGCACGGTAGCTTTGAAAAACGAAGGTAATCTCAGTGGTACGACTAGTTCGGGAAGAGGAGGCGATATTATTCTTCAAGTCCAAGATACCCTCTATTTACAAGATAATTCTGTAATTAATACTAATGCGGATTTGGGCAATGGTGGTAATATTGAAATCTTCGCCGATTTTATTGTTGCTTCAGGAAATAGTTCAATTTCTGCTAATGCAGCAGCAGTCGGTAATGGGGGTCAGGTTAATATCTCCGCTAATGGTCTATTTCTAACTGCTGATAGTACAATTACTGCTGATTCTAATCTTGGTATTGATGGGACAGTTGAAATTGATGCTTCAGTTAATACTGAAGGTAATAATATTACCAAGCTACCGCAACAAGTGATGGAAACTGAAAACATGATCATACAAAGCTGTAGCAACAATGATAACCTAGGGGAATTTTCCTATACTGGAAGAGGCGGTTTACCTTTTAATCCTCTCACGGATTTTCAAGCCAACGATATTATTATTGCCGACTTTGATCTTCCTCGTGACACTATTTCTGATGATCAGTTTGCAATTAATAAGATCCTAAATCCCCCTAGCAAACCAAGACTTGTAGAAGCTAATCAATGGCAAGTAAATAATCAGGGAAAGGTTGAATTAATCGCTTCAAACAATAACAATCATGATTTCTTGGCTAACAAATTCAACCCTAGCAATTGTCCTTTATCTCGTTATAAATAAGACTGGGCTGAAATTGCAGAAGCGATAGTTAGTAGAATTCCCAGAAGAATTATCGTCCAAGTTTTATACGTGCCAGAGGTTCTGGTTTTCGCTGTCAATGATTCTTGTTCTTCTAATTGCGATCGCAAACTTTTAATTAAGTCTTGTTGTTCATTCCCCTTAAGATCTAACAACCCATAATTGTTTTTTTCTTCTTCTAGCTGTTGATTTAGCTGTTCAATTAGTTTAGAGCGATCGCTGACTTGACCTGCTAGCTCACTATTTTTGGCAGTTTCTTGTCTCAGCTTAGTAACTTGCTGTTCTTTTTGAGCTATTTCCTGCTTCAATTGCTCTTTTGTCTGATTAACCGCTTGTTCTGTTAACTTGATTTGTTGAGTTAAATCTGCTATCTTACTTTCTCCCTCAGCTATCTGCTGCTGTGAGTTCTGAGCCGCTTTGTTTTGTTCTTCGATCTTAACTTGCTGTTGTTTAACTTGCTCTTCTAAGCTACTAATTTGTTTAAGTTTGTCACTTAGCTGTTTTTGATTATTTTCATTGTCTGTCTGAAGACGCTTTAGCTCTTTCTGCTGCTGTTGATTTTCTGATTTCAATACAGCTAACTGCTTTTGTGTATCTGATAGTTGAGTTTGCAGATTTTGATTGTTATTAGAGGTTTCGGATAGCTGTTTTTGTATTTCTGCTATCTGCTCTTGGGCTGAGGTGCGATCGCTATTTGCCCGATCTACTTCACTTTGTTTCTCGTCTAACTGCTGTTGAAGCTGAGTTAAAGCCCCTTCCTTCTCTGCTACTTGCTCTTGGGCTGAAGTGCGATCGCTATTTGCCCGATCTACTTCACTTTGTTTCTCGTCTAACTGCTGTTGAAGTTGAGTTAAAGCCCCTTCCTTCTCTGCTACTTGCTCTTGGGCTGAAGTGCGATCGCTATTTGCCC
>CALLPS010000446.1 GCA_938015355.1 uncultured Pleurocapsa sp. | reverse complement strand
TTTATCAAGACTGGGAACGAGAACTTGATTTTGAGCTACTACTAGAATGACTAGAACTAGATGTTTGCGTTACGTTAACAGAAACACTTTGAAAAGTTTCAGTTTGGTCATCATCAGAAGACACAACACTACTAGTTGCTTCTGCAATAACTGTGCCATCGGGGGAAATAACTTTTTTACGAATCACTTTGCGGTAAGTCATGATTTTTTATGATGATTTTTTACGATGATTTTTAATTTCCAATTGTCAGATTGTGGGACTAAAACTTGAACTTTCAGAAACTCTCCTACTAGAATGTCAACTTTGTTTTGCGGAATGGCATGATTAAATTTTCTTCCTTGTCTTCCTTGTCCCCTTGTCTCATCTCAACCCCTCAATTCAAACTTGGTAGACTACTACTCTTGATTGTAGAAAATACTTTGAGACAGATTAGCGAGAATATTTATATTTTCTATATTTTCCGCCGCCTCATCAGAATCTATTTCTAGTTGGGCTAGCTGTTTGACCAGGGGAGCCGCCTGTTCTTGTTGTAACCATTGTGATAAACTAGCGATCGCTTGATCAGAATTATTAATTTTAAGGGCAGCTTGTATCAGTTGCAATGCGCCATCCAGGTTACCAGCCTTAAGTGGTATGTCTGCACGCTCCAAACACCAATAAAAATAATTAACACGGGATCTATTGGTGATGTCTGCACAATGTTCGGTGGGCAGGTAGCTTTCCGAGATTTCAATCGCTCGCAGATGATCATATCCTGAAGCACCATTGGTATTTTCCGCAATAGTTATACTATTAGCCTGCTGACGATAATGAGCTAAAATTCCTGGCTCGTACCACCAATCATAAAAAGCCGCGATTCGTTTATATAATTCCCAGTCGCAAGTATAAAGAATATCGAGCTTGTAACCACCAAGCTCTTCATAAGCAGTTCTTTTAATTACTAAAGATGGTGGACTAGTGGTATTGACAACTCCAATTTGCTGTATCCAATCTTGCACAATACCGCGATAATTTTTTAAGTCATATTGTTCTGTGTGGGTTATTTGACGCTCTTGATTAATTATTTGATAACCTGTGAACGCAGCCCCCACTGACTCTGGACAAGTTACTAAACTCCCTTTCAATCGAGCATAAAATCCAGGAAGTACATAATCATCATGATGTAGCAGATGAATCCATTGACCCCGACAGAGAGATACTGCCGTATTCCAATTATTCTGTAGGGTTACCGTTTCGGGAAATCGATAGTAACGAATAATTCCCCTCCCTAAATTATCGGGAATTTGCCACTGAGGAGGATTACTACCATTATCTAAAACAATGATCTCCATATCTTCTTTTCCCGTCCACTGAGCGAGGACACTAGCAAGACATTCAGGAAAGTATTCAGGGCGATTCACTACGGGAATTACCACACTCCAGAAAGGTCGGGAGGTTTCAGATTCAAATAAGGAGGGAATTACAGGAAACTGATAGTCTCCGATAGTTATCTCCCCTTGAGGAATTTCGGGGACAGTAAAGCGAGCCGCAAATGTAGTGACCTCTGTTGAAGATTCCATGGCTTGACCATAGTTATCATTAACCAGTTTTAATCCCTGTCTAAAATTGGCAGTAGCTTGGTCTAAATCTCCCAGATCTTGATATATCTGACCCAAGCTATAGTAAGCAACTCCATAATCAGGATCTAATTGTAAAACCTGTTGATAACAAGCAAGTGAGTCGGTTAAATTTCTCTGTTTTTGCAGTGCTAAACCCAAGTGATAGTGAGCATCTAGCAGATCAGGCTGCATCAAAATTGCTTGACGATAATAAATTGTCGCGGTTTGCCAGTCTTGAACTCGATGACGATTTAAGCCTAATTTGTCGTTAAGTTGGGCATAGTGAGTTTGTTTGGCTGGAGAAAGTTTCCCTTGGGCGAATAGGGCATTACCCCAGTTAACATCAGCTTCAACACAATTAGGCATCAAGTCTAAAGCCTGTTTATAATACAAGGCTGCATCTGACCATTTGTTCTGTTGTTGCAAAACATATCCCAAATTATTGCAAATTGGTGCCGAATCTGGTCGTAGATTAAAGGCTTGTCGATAAGCTTGCTCTGCTGCCTGGAATTTATCTTGACTTTGGCGTAAATTACCCAAACTAAACCAAGCTTTAAGAAATTCAGGTTGTACTTTAACTGTGTTACTTAAGTATTCCTCGGCTACTTCTAAGTCCCCCATTTGCTGGGCGATGCTACCTAAACCATAGAGGGCTTCTCCATGAGCGGGTTGTGCTGCTAAAACCTTGAGGTATTCCTGTTGCGCTCCCTTGAGGTTTTTGGCTTGATGATATTGAACCGCTAGTTGAAAAGCCTCTGCAACCTGGGTATTGTTAAACCTTCTTGGTTTATTAACTACTTGCAACAGAAAATCCTCTAAAGCCCTTACTGGTTGTAAGTCTCCATAAAGCTTGTGTTTATTGAGGGCAATTTGTCGAGAGATATGTTGACGATAATCAGCATCTTGACCGAGACGCACTGCAATTTGGATATATTCATCCTTACTCTGAGCAATTGTCTCTTCAATACCCATCATCTTGAGAATTGCCATGGCATGTCTACCGCGCATCAACTCACTGGGGAAGGTAACTATGGGCAAATTATAGGCAGTAGATTCCATGGTGGTGTTATTTCCTGCCCAACCAATATTATCCAAAAAGACATCAGCGATCGCCGTAATACCGTTGAAAGCATTACTATTTAAGCGCGGTAAAAATCGGCAGTAATCTTGATAATTTAAATTAAACTGCCCAAAAGCACGAGCTAATCGCTG